>JAKAOE010000223.1 GCA_021823305.1 Acidobacteriota bacterium | reverse complement strand
ACGTGCGCGCCGGATAGGCGCCGGAGGAGAAGCTGGCGATCGTGCGCGAGCGCACGGCGCGCGCGGCGACGCTCTACCTGGGCGACGGCATCAACGACGCGCCCGCGATGCTCGCCGCCAGCGTGGGCGTGGCCTTCGGGCAATCGAGCGACATCACCGCCGAGGCCGCCGGCGCGGTGATCCTCGAGGCCGACCTGGGCAAGGTGGACGAGCTGCTGCATATCGGCCTGCGCATGCGCCGCATCGCGCTGGAAAGCGCGGTGGGCGGCATGGCGCTGAGCGCGGTGGGCATGGTCTTCGCCGCCTTCGGCCTGCTGCCGCCGCTGTGGGGCGCGCTGGGGCAGGAAGGGATTGACCTGCTGGCGGTGCTCAACGCCATCCGGGCGGCGGCGCCGGGCAAGGTGCTGCGCGATTTCTAGACGAGCCGACGCTACAATGAGCCGTGCTGAGCGTCTATCGCGCGCTGGCGGTGCTGGTTCCCGCGGCGCATCTGGCCTTCATCCTCTGGGTGATTTTCGGCGCGCTGCTGACCGGGCGGCGGCGCTGGGCGGCGGGGCTGCACGGGCTCTCGATGCTCTACGGCATCTTCATCGAAGTGGCGCCGGTCACCTGCCCGCTGACCCGTCTGGAAAACTGGGCGCGGCGGCGGGCGGGCGAGCAGCCCTTCGCCGGCGACTTCATCCGGCACCAGCTTTTGCGGGTCATTTACCCGGATATTTCGCTGCACCTGCTGGCGGCCGGCGCCGGCGCGGTGCTGGCGGTGAACGCCTGGATTTACTGGCGCCGCTTCCGGCGCTAAAGCCAGACCGTGACCTTGAGGAAGGTGGCGGCGATATCGGTGCCACCGTTGGGGGCGCGGTTGTGGGCGTTGGCCAGGTCAATGAGCTGGCGGTGCAGGTCGTGTTCCCTGCCCTGGGCGCGCGCCGCGTCCACGGCGTTCATGGTGGGGCCGTAATAGGTCTCGAAAAGGCGGATGAAATCGGACGGCGTCCTCTGCGCGGAGAGGAACCGGAACGTCTCGCGCGTACAGGCAATCTTCTCCGGCGGCACGCCGGCGCGGCCAAAGCGTTCCCGCACCTGGCTTTCCACGCCCCACGTCATGGGGCTGATGAAGCCGACGGGCGGGGGCGCGGTGAAAGCAGAACTGATGCGCAGCAGCTCGGAGACGAACGTGGGATCGTTGGGGATCCAGTTGCCCATGACGATGCGGCCGCCGGAGCGGGTGACGCGCACCATCTCGCTGGCCACCGCGAAGGGCTGGGGCGCGAACATCGCGCCGAAGACCGAAAGCGTGAGGTCAAAGGCGTGGTCGGGAACGCCGGTGAGGCAGCAGGCGTCGCCATGCTCGAAGCGCAAGCGTTCGAGACCGGCGGCGGCGGCGCGGCTCCTGCCCGCGGCAACCAGGCTGCGGGAGATGTCTATGCCGGTGACGTCGGCGCCGGCCTGGGCCAGCGGCAGGGCGGTGGTGCCGTCGCCGCAACCAAGGTCGAGGGCGCGCAGCGGCGGGGCCAGCTGCAGCGCGGCCACCAACGCCGCGCCGGATTCGCGCATGAACGCGGCGATGGCGCCAAAGTCGCCTTTTTCCCACAGGGCCTGATTGGGGCCGAGGGCGGGGACCGAGTTGCCGGATGCCATGCTCGCCTCCCGGGCGCGGAAATATCGCGATTGTAACACATCCGTTGTATCACCCTGGAGACGGCCGCGGCGCCGCAGCGCGGCTCAGGCGGCGTACTTTTGCGCCGCCTGCTGCAGGTCGCGATCGGCCTTGGCCAGATCGTCGGGCGACATCGCCGGATGCATCGCTTCGAGGTGCGCGCCCAGCGCCAGGAAGAACGGCTCGGCGATGCGCGGGATATGCGAACTGTCGGGCAGATCGGCCACGAAGATGCCGGTCCGCTGGCCGGACTCTTCGTAAAAGTAGGCCGCCTCGGGTTTCAGCTCCTGGGTGATGGCGCGGATGGTGGCGCCGAGTTTTCCCTCGCGGACCAGGCGGTTGGCCTGATCCGTCGGCATTTTGGCCTTGATCAGCACACGCATGAAGAGCTCCTTTCGCCGGCTCGAGCGTCGGCCGGACGCCCCCTGCTCAGATGCACCGTTCCGCGCTGCCGCGTGGGGAGTGGAGTTGCGTGGCTCATGGCCGATACATATACTGTCGCGCAGTACGGTGAGCTACATGGCGGACAACAGCATCGCCCGGCAGGTGCGGCGCGCTACGCGCAATCTGGTGATCACGAATCTGGCGCTGGTGCTGGCGGTGGGTGTGGCGGCGTGGCTGAGCCGGCGCTACCTGGACAACTTTTTCCGCGGGCCGTTTCCGAAGGCGGGCGATCCGACCGGTCTGGCGCACTACTACGTGACACTCGCAGGCACGAAGGTGGCGAACACCGGCGTGACGCAGATCCAACAGGAAGTGGACAGCGCCTCGGGCAAGGTGACCAGCCAGAGCACGGTGGCGCATTATCTCGTGCTGCTGGACGGCAACCGGATGGTGGTGGTCAAGGCCCAGGGCGCCGATGCGAACCAGCTGCGCTACACCGGCGCGCTGGTGCCGATGCCGACCGACATCGTGACGCGGGTGGTGACGCCGGTCGAGGCGGCGGAAGGCAACTCCGGACTGCGCTTCGCCGGCGCCATGCTCGACGCCACCGGGTTCCGCGAACCGGGCTGGATCGGGCTCGCGCTCGGACTGCCGCTGCTGGGGCTAGGGCTGTGGAACCTGCGCCGCGCGGCCGGGCGGCAGGATCCGGAAACGCATCCCTCGGTACGGGCGCTCGCGCGTTACGGCGCGCCGCGCAGCGTGGCCGACGAGATTGACAGTGAGATGGCGAGCGGCACGGCCGAGCGCGTCGGCGGCACCGCGATCTCGGCGCACTGGATGCTGCACCCGACGCTGTTCGGCTTCCGCAGAGCAGCAAGACGGCCACGCGCATTGACGGCCGCAAGGAGCTGGTCGAGCCGCTGCTAAGAAGCTGGCGGAGCGCGCGCCCTGGGCGTTCGCCGGCTTCAACCAGCAGATTCAGCAGGCGGTGCAGAAGGATTTCCCGGCGGTCGCCGCCGCGGTCGCCGAACAGCGGCAGAACGCCCAGCATGGCAAGGCCGGCGGGGCGGGAGCGTAGGGCTTTGCGCTAGCCCGCGTTGGCGCGGGCGGCAGCTTCGGCGAAGGCGCGCTGCACGGCGCTGTGGCGGCGGCTGTAGAGGAAGTAGATCGCAAGGCCGGTCGCGAGCCAGCTTCCAAACCCGATCCACGCCGGCAGGTCGAGCGACAGGTCGCACTGCACCGGGATCGAGAAGCCGAACAGCGCCAGATGCCCCTTGGGCGTGGGGTCGAAGGGCAGCGTGATCCCGAAGAAGCGCAGGAGGCCGGCGACGTAGCCGCTCCAGCCGACGGCCACGGTGCCGGCGCCAAAGGAGTACTCCAGGACCAGCGCCTAGCCGATGATCCACGCCACCAACTCGCCCATGGTGGCGTAACCGTAGGTGTAGGCGCTGCCCGCGATCGGGAGCAGCGCGGCGAGCTCGGCGTAGCACAGCCCGGCGAAGACGCAGCCGATCCCGGCGATGACGAACGACAGCACCACGGCGGGGCCGGCAAACTGCGCCGCCGCCGTGCCGGTGAGCACGAAGATGCCGGCGCCGATGATCGCGCCCACGCCCAGCGTGACCAGATTCACCGGGCCCAGCGCGCGCTTGAGCGCGCCTTGGCCGCCGCCCTCCGCCTCGGCCAGGATCACTTCCATCGGTTTCTTCGCCAGCAGGTTCATCGCGCGGCTCCGCGGCTACGGCCTAATCATACGTGCATCGCGCCGAAGCCGTGGCCTTTGCCCGCGGGCCGCCTGGCCGCAGGCTGCTTCAGCGGGCGGCTTGCAGCAGGAGCGCAGCCCCCACCGCGATCAGGCCCAGGTACACATAGGCCAGGTAGGCGCGGCCATGCAGGCGCTGGTTGACCGCGCGGCCGAGGAATATCGCAACGACGACCGCCGGCAGGGCCATGAGGTAGTACCGGGTCACAGCCGGGGTCCATAAGCCCGCGATCCAGTACCCGCACATGACCACCGTACTGGCCGGGAAGAAATAACCCTGCAGCGTTGCCCGAAGGCGCTGCGGGGACCAGCCGCGGAGCGCCCCGTACATCACCAACGGGGGGCCGTTGATGCCGTAGGCCCCGCCCAGCATCCCCGCTCCAAACCCGAACAGCCATGCCCACCGCTCGTTCTTAAGCTCGGGGCGCTTCGGCGCGATCAGGGAATATGTGGAAAAGGCAATGATCGCCAGCGCCAGAACCGCCTTGACCACGGCCCCGGGGACTCGGGTGAGCAGCAGAAGGCCGGCGGGCGCCCCGAGCAGGGTCGCGGAAAATAACGACGCCGCGCTGCGGAAGTGAACATGGCGCCAGTCCTGCGCCAGCACCACGGCCGCGACGGTGATCGAGATCAGTACGGCTATCGGCGCCGCGAGCTGGATCGGGATGTTGAGCGCGAGCAGCGGCAC
>JAKAOE010000222.1 GCA_021823305.1 Acidobacteriota bacterium | reverse complement strand
CGTCGGCGTGCTGCCGGCCGGGCTCTCGTTCCCTTACAACCAACCCGACGACGTGTGGTCGCTTTATCTGCCCACGGCCGCCGACCGCAGCGGCAAAGGCGAAAACTTCAACGTCATCGGTCGTCTGCGGTCGGGCGTGACGCCGGTGGCGGCGCAGGCGGAGTTGAGCGCCATCCAGGCGCGGCGCGCGGCGCAATTGGGCGCGCTGAAGGAAGTCAGCCGGGTGGCCGTGGAACCCTATCAGCAGGAGCTCGAGGGCGGCACCGCGCCGGCGCTGGAGGCGCTGGCGGCGGCGGTGGGACTGGTGTGGCTGCTGGCGTGCACCAATGTCGCCTGCCTGCTGCTCACCGGGCTGGCCGGGCGCGGGCAGGAGCTTTCGGTGCGGGTGGCGATGGGCGCGGGGCGGTGGCGGCTGGCGAAGCTGCTGCTGGGCGAAAGCCTGATTCTGGGCGCGGGCGGGGCGGCCGTGGGCGGCGGCGTGGCCTGGCTCCTGGTGCGGGTGCTGCGCAAAGCGGTCGGGCCGCTGCTCGCAGTGAAGCATCTGGCCGTGAACGGCGAGGCGCTGGCGGTGCTGGCTGGGCTGAGCCTGGCGAGCGTGGCGCTGGTGGGCGTGGCGCCGGCGCTGCTTGCCGCCCGCGTGCGCGTGGAGCACGGCCTTCACGGCGGCCCGGCGCTGGGCGGCCGCGCCGGGCGCTCGCGCCTGCGCGACGCGCTGGTGGTGGCCGAGATCGCGATGGCGCTGGCGCTGGCCGCGGCCGCCGGGTTGATGCTGCGCACGGTCAACGCGCTCGAACAGCAGCCGCTGGGATTCGACGGCTCTCATGCCGTCGCCGCCGACTTCTTCTTCCCGCCCGGTACCTGGACGCAGCGCAACGTGGTGACCAGCTTTTACAACCCCGCGCTGACGGCGCTGCGGCAGGACCCGGAGGTCACGGCCGCGGCCTTCACCTCGATCGTGCCGCTGAATGCGCGCTTCCACGTCACCGGCATGTTCGGCGTGATCGGGCGCAAGATCGTCAAGCAGAGCCAGTATCCACAAGGAAACATGGACCTGACCACGGCCGGCTACCCGGCGGCGCTGCACATTGGGCTGCTGCGCGGGCGGTGCTCCAACGACTCGCTCGACACGCCGAAGACGCCGATGGTCGCGGTGGTGAACCAGGCGTTCGCCCAGCGGTACTTCCCGGGCGAGAACCCGGTGGGACGCCAGCTCAAGCTGGACCAACCGATGACCATCATCGGCGTGCTCGACAACGTGCGCGACAGCTCGGTGGCCGCACCGCCGACGCCGACGGTCTATCTGGCGGTGTCGCAGCTCACGCGCAAGGCGATGTTGTACCAGCTCGGGTCGTACTTCATGCAGCTGGTGGTGCGCGGGCGACGGCCGGCCGACGCGCTGATCCCGGAGGTGCGCGCCGACCTTCACCGCGCCGCGCCGGGCATCGCGGTGAAGGGGGTCACGCCGATGCACCAGTTCGTCGCCGAGGGCATGGCGGCGCAGAGCCTGGCGGCGCGGCTGCTGGCGCTGTTCGGCGGCCTGGCGCTGCTGATCGCCTTGGCCGGGCTCTACGGCCTGCTGGCCTACGCGGTGAGCTGCCGCACACGCGAGATCGGCGTGCGCATGGCGCTGGGCGCGCAGCCGGGGCAGGTGCTGGGCATGGTGCTGCGCCAAGCGGGCTGGCTGCTGGCGGCGGGCATCGCCGGCGGCCTGGTGTTGGCCTTCGCCGGCGGGCGCGCGCTGCGCGCGTTCCTCTACCATGTGCCGGCGCACGATCCGCAAACCCTGGCGGCGGTGGCGCTGCTGCTGGCGGCGGCGGGCGCGGCGGCGGCCTACGTGCCGGCGCGGCGGGCGGCGAAGCTCGACCCGTGCCGCGCGCTGCGCGCGGAGTAGGCTACGGCTCGGTCCAGGTCCAGTTGCTGATTTCGGGCGGGTCCTCGAAGTGGTCGCGGGCGTAGGCGGTGGCGGCCTCGATCGCCTCGTCGCATTGGCGCATCAGATCGGTGCGCAAATCCGAGCCCGGCAGGGCGCGGCGCACCGCCTCCTTGGCGAGATGAAAGCGGCTCATGTGGTTGAGCACCACCATGTTGAAGGGCGTGGTGGTGGTGCCCTGTTCGTTGAAGCCGCGAACGTGGAAGCGGTCGCTGTCGGGGCGGCCGTGGATGACCTCGTGCACCGCGCGCTGGTAGCCGTGGAAGGCGAAGATCACGTTCTTGGAGACGGTGAAGAGCTCGGCGAAGCGCTGGGGCGGGAGCCCATGGGGATGCACGTCGGGCGGGAACAGGCACATCAGGTCGAGCACGTTGACCACGCGCACCCGCAGCTCGGGCACGTTGTGGCGCAGCCACCAGGCCGCCGCCACGGTCTCCTGCGTCGGGATGTCGCCGCAGGCGGCCAGCACGACGTCGGTCTCGTGCGCGTGGCCGGGCGTGGACGCCCATTCCCACACCGAGGCGCCGCGGCGGACGTGCTCCTCCGCCTCTTCGGGCCCCAGCCACTGCAGTTGCGGCTGCTTGTCGATCACGATCAGGTTGACGGTGTTGCGGCCGGCGAAGCAGCGCTGGGCCAGCGCCAGCAGGCTGTTGGCGTCGGGCGGGAAATAGATGCGCGCCACGGTGCCGCGCTTGGAGAGCATGACGTCGATCAGGCCGGGGCCCTGGTGGCTGAAGCCGTTGTGATCGTTGCGCCAGCAGGTCGAGGTCAGCAGCAAATTGAGCGAGGCCACCGGCGCGCGCCAAGGCAGTTCGTGCGCGGCCTCCAGCCACTTGGTGTGCTGCACCACCATGGAGGCGGGGATCATGGCGAAGGCCTCGTAGGTGCAGAACAAGCCGTGGCGGCCGGTGAGCAGGTAGCCCTCGAGCCAGCCCTCGCAGAGGTGCTCGCTCAGCACTTCGATGACGCGGCCGTCGGTGGAGAGGCGGTCGTCAATCGGGATGATGGGCAGCTCGAAGCGGCGGCGGGTGACCTCGAGCACCGCGCTCAGGCGGTTGGAGTCGAGCTCGTCGGGGCAGAAGAGGCGGAAGTTCTCGGGGTTGGCCTGGACCAGGTCGCGCAGCCAGCCGCCGAAGCGGCGGGTGGACTCGAGCCGCTCGGACGCCGGTTTCACCACCGCGGCGGCGTGCGGCCGCCAGGAGGGGAGCGCGAGCGGACGCAGCAGCTTGCCGCCGTTGGCGACGGGGTTGGCGCTCATGCGGCGCTCGCCGCGCGGCGCCCAGGCGAGGATGTCGTCGGCGGGCGCGCCGTTGCGGCCGAAGAGCTCTTCCGGACGATAGGAGCGCATCCAGGCTTCGAGCGCGGCCAACTGCGCGGTGTCGCCGCGCACGTTGGCGAGCGGCACCTGGTGGGCGCGGAATGTGCCCTCGATCGGCAGTCCGTTCCATTCCTTGGGCCCGGTCCAACCCTTGGGCGAGCGCAGCAGGATCACCGGCCAGCGGTGCTCGCCCCCGCCGGCGCGAATCGCCGCCAGCCGGTCGAGTGCGGTTTCGAGCGCCGCCGCCATCGCCTGATGCATCACCGCCGGGTCGTCGCCTGCCACCAGGTGGGCGTCGTAGCCGAGGCCGGCGAAGTACTGGAACAGGCGCTCGTCGCTGGTGCGCGCGTCCACGGTGGGGTTGGCGATCTTGTAGCCGTTGAGGTGCAGGATGGGCAGCACGGCGCCGTCGCGCTGGGGATGGAGGAAGTCCACCGACTTCCAGGAGCCGGCCAGCGGGCCGGTCTCGAACTCGCCGTCGCCGACCACGGCGAAGGCCACCAGCCCGGGTTGGTCCATCACCGCGCCGAAGGCGTGCGCCAGCACGTAGCCGAGCTCGCCGCCCTCGTGGATCGAGCCGGGCGTGGTCACGCTGACGTGGCTGGGAATGCCGCCGGGGGTGGAGAACTGGCGGAAGAAGCGCAGCATGCCCGCCTCGTCGAGCGTTACGTCCGGATAGACTTCGGTGTAGGCGCCTTCGAGGTAGGCGTTGGCGAGCAGCGCGGGGGCGCCGTGGCCGGGGCCGGTGAGGAAGATGGCGTTGAGATCGCGCTTGCGGATCAGCCGGTTGATGTGCAGATAGAGGAAGCTCAGGCCGGGCGACGTGCCCCAGTGGCCGAGCAGGCGCGGCTTGATATGCTCGACGCGCAGCGGCTCGCGCAGCAGCGGGTTGGCCTGCAAATAGATCTGGCCGGCGCTGAGATAGTTGGCGGCGCGCCAGCAGCGCGCGACGGCGGCCACCTCGGCCTCCTGCAGCGGGCCGGTGACGGTCCTGGGCACCGGCGGGGCCGGCGGCTCGGCTACGGCGACGGCGCTGGAGATGGTGGGGTCGAATTTGTACATATCCTCCCTCGCGTTCCCGCTATCTCCATGGTATGCCTCAGCCGCAGCTCAGGAGCTGGAGCGCATGGCGTGCGAGGACGCTCTCCTCGTCCGCCGGGATGACTTGCGTACGCGGAATCATCCATTCGAGCCCGGCGACGATGCGCTCGCGGATCTCGGCCGCGTGCTCGCCGATGCCGCCGGTGAAGACCAGCAGGTCCACGCCACCCAGCGCCG
>JAKAOE010000221.1 GCA_021823305.1 Acidobacteriota bacterium | reverse complement strand
GCGGCGCCAGCCGTTCCAGCACTTCCGCCTGGTGATCCACCGCGAGCAGCGTAAAGCCGAGCGTCTCGCGCCAGGCGAGCAGGTCTTGCAGCAGCCCGCGCACCAGCGCGCGGTCCAGCCCCGTGAAGGGTTCGTCCAGCAGCACCAGCGTCGGCCGCCGCGCCAGCATCCGCGCCAGCGCCACCCGCCGCGCCTGCCCGGCGGAGATCGCGGTCGCCGGCGCCTGCCAGCAATCCTCCAGCTGCAGCCGCGCCCGCAATTCCCCCAGCCAGGCGCGGTCGGCCTCGCCGCGGCCGCCGCCCGCCAGCCCGAAGCCCACGTTGCGCGCCACGCTGAGGTGGGGAAACAGGTTCGGCTCCTGCGTCAGGTACCCCACCGGCCGCCGGTAGAGCGGCGGACCGGCGGGGAAGAGCGGCTGCCCGCCGAGCGAAATCGCGCCCTCGTCCGGCGTCTCCACTCCCGCCAGGCAGGCCAGCAGCGTGCTCTTGCCCGCGCCCGACGGCCCGAACACGGCCAGCGTGCCCCCGCTTTCGACCTCGAGCTCGGCCGCCAGCGTGAAGCCGCGCCGCCGCTTGCGCACGGCCGCCTTAAGCATCCGTCGCCTTCCCCGCCAGCGAGCGCCGCGCCAGAAAGTGCAGCAGCATCGGCACCGGCAGCGCCGCCAGCAGGAACGCCAGCAGCAGCGGCATCACCGCCGGCAGCCCGCGGCTTTCCAGATCCACCCACAACTGCACCGGCATCCCGGCGGGATAGTAGGCGGTGATCACCACCGCCCCGAACTCGCCGATCGCCCGCACCCACGCGAACCCCAGCGCCGCCGCCAGCCCGAGCCTGGCCAGCGGCAGCGTCACCCGCCAAAACACCTGCGCCGGCCTCTGCCCCAGCAGCGCCGCCTGTTGTTCCAGCCGCTGCGGCACCGCCTCCAGCGCCACCAGCGCGCCCAGCACGTAGTAGCCGATGCTGACGTAGACCTGGGTCAGCACGAACGCCGCGCCGCTGTTGCTGGTCTCCATCCCCAGCCGCGCCAACAGCGCGCCCACGCCGCTCTCCGGCCGCAGCGCCAGCGCCAGCAGGATGCCCAGCGCCAGCGACGGGATCAGGATCGACACCAGCAGCGCCGCCTGCCACCACGCCCGCGCCGCCCCCCGCAGCCGCCGGATGTACAGCGCCGCCGGCGTGCCGATCGCCACCACGATCGCCATCGCCGCCGCGGTCAGCCCCAGCGAAACCCGGATCGCCGCCGCCGCCGTCGCGCCCGCCTCCCCGCTCCACTGCCACCGCCCCACCGGCGCCCACAATCCCGCCAGCGGATAGAGCAGCAGCACGGCGAACAGCCCTGCGGCGGCGTGGGTCCAGGCGCGGCGTCTATCCATGGTGGCGGGCGGCCAGCGGCGCCGCGTCCCCGGGCGCATCGTAGCCGTAGCGCTGCAACAGCGCCTGCGCCGCCGCGCCCCGCAGCCAGCGCACCAACGCAAGCGCCGCCCCGGGATGCGCCGCGGTCGTGAGCGCCGCCGCGTAAAAGACCAGCGTCTGCGGATGGTAGGTGTGGCCGTCGAGCGTCAGCGCGAGGCCGCGGTCGGCGGCCGGCAGCCGCCCGCTGAGATTGATCGCTGCCGGCAGCGTCACGTAGGGAATGTGAAACGCGCCGGGCTGGGTGCGGTAGGCGGAGGCGGCGTCGAGCTCGCCGCTTTGCAGCCGGCCCTCCACCATGGCTTCGGCAAATATCTGGCGCGGATTCATCGTCGGCCCCAGAATGCGCGCCGCCAGCCCGGGCTGATGGTAGTAGCGCTCGGCCAGCTCGCACACATAAATGATGTTGCGCCCCTGTGGGTCGCCGCTGGGATCGGTGCGCCCGAAGCGAATGCCCGGCGTTTCGAGAATCCGCCACCAGGGTTGTCCCTGCGCCAGCGCCGCGGCGAACTTCCCGCGCGGCGCGTAAGCGATCACCATCTCCGTGCGCGCGATCGCCTCCGCCGCGCGCGCCAGTCCCGCCCGCAGCACGATCTCCATCGGCTCGGCGGTAACGGCGATGAAAACGTCCGGCCGCAAGCTGCCGCCCGTGATCTCGTGCGCCAGCGCCGTCGCCTCCTGCGCCCACCCGCGCAGCGCCACCCCCAGCGCCCGCGCCGCCGCCGGCTTGATCGCCTGCTCCATCACCGCCGTCATCGACCCGGCATAGGCCACCTCCACCGGCGTTGACGCGGATGTCATGGCCCACGCCGGCGCCGTGCCCACGGCCGCCGCCGCGCTCGCCGCCGTCAGGAAGTCGCGCCGCCGAACCAGCATGCCGCGATTATAGGGCGTCAGCCCGGGCGGGACGACGACGCAGCGCGCCGCGCATCGCCTCGCCCGGCTCGTACCTTGTTGCAGCCCGCACCCCGGCGCTAGACTGAATCCGTAAGCCGGAGGTCCCGATGGCGAGAGTCACGCATCTCAACGTCAACGGCACGCGCCACGCCGTCGATGTTGACGCCGACGCCAAACTGCTCTGGGTGTTGCGCGACACGCTCGATCTCACCGGCGCCAAGTTCGGCTGCGGCGAAGGCCAGTGCGCCGCCTGCACCGTGCTGCTCGACGGCACGCCGCGCCACGCCTGCCTCACCCGCGTGGGCGAGGTCGGCGAGCGCCACGTCACGACGATTGAGGGCCTGGAGCAAAACGGCAAGCTGCACCCGCTGCAGCAGGCGTTCCTTGAGGTCGAGGCCATGCAGTGCGCCTACTGCACCTCGGGCATGATCCTCGGCGCGGTCGCTTTCCTGCGCCGCAACCCCCATCCCACCGACGCCGAAATCGTCGCCGCCATGGACGGCCACCTCTGCCGCTGCGGCACCTACGATCGCATCCTCGCCGCCGTCAAACTGGCCGCCTCGCGCCTGCACGGGAGCGCCGCATGAGCGCCAAAACCACCGTCCCGCCGCAGGTGGAACTCGAGCGCTACGAACTGCGCGAGATCCAGCGCTACCGCTTCGCCTTCGACCGCCGCGGCTTCATGAAATCCATCGGCGGTGGCGTGGCTATCCTGCTGGCGGCGCGCGCCGCGGCGCCCGCGCCCGCCGCCGCGCAGCAGCGCCAGGAGTCGGGCAACTTCTTCCGCGGCGAACGGATTCCCCAGGTCATCGACGCCTGGCTGCACATCGCCCCCTCCGGCGCGGTGACGGTGTTCACCGGCAAGGTCGAGGTCGGCCAGAACATCCGCACCTCGCTCTCGCAAACCGTCGCCGACGAGCTGCGCGTTCCGATGAGCGCCGTCACCATGGTCATGGGCGACACCGCCCGCGTGCCCTTCGACATGGGCACCTTCGGTAGCCGCACCACGCCGCAAATGGGCAGCGAGTTGCGCCGCGCCTCCGCCGCCTTGCGCGGCGTCCTGATGAGCCTCGCGGCCAAGCGCTGGGGTTGCGGCTGCGACGTGCTGCACGCTTCCGATGGCGCCATCCACGACGCCACCACGCACCGCTCGCTCACCTACGGCGAACTGGCGCAGGGCCAGCTGCTGGCGGAGACCATCTCCGCCGGGCAGCCCACCACGCCCGCCGCCGATTGGACCATCGCCGGCACGGCCGTCCCCAAGGTCAACGGCCGCGACTTCGTCACCGGCCGTCACCGCTACACGCCCGACCTCAAGCTGCCCGGCATGCTTTGCGGCAAGGTCGTCCGCCCCAGCGCCTTCGGCGCCAGGCTGGTCCACGCCGACGTCGCCGCCGCGCAGGCGATGCCCGGCGTGCACGTGGTTCGCGACGGCGACTTCCTCGGCGTCGCCGCTCCCGACGTGCTCACCGCCGAACGCGCCGCCGCCGCCATTCGCGCCACATGGGACGCCGCCTCGCAGATCTCCAACGCCGGGCTTTTCCCGTTTTTGGTCGCCCACGGCCGCCCTGGCCGCGAGGAAGGCGGCGTCCACGCCAGCGCCGGCGATGTCGCCGCCGCGCTCGCCGCCGCGCCGCACCGTGTGGAGGCCACCTACAACATCGCCTACATCCAGCACTGTCCGCTTGAGCCGCGCGCCGCGCTGGCGGTCTGGAACGGCGCCGAGTTGACCGTCTGGACCGGCACCCAGCGCCCCTTCGGCGTGCAACAGCAGCTCGCGCAGACCTTCCGCATGCGCGAGAAGAACGTGCGCGTCATCATGCCCGACACCGGCTCCGCCTACGGCGGCAAGCACACCGGCGAGTGCGCGGTCGAGGCCGCGCGCCTCGCGCGCGGCGCCGGCAAGCCCGTCCACCTGCTCTGGACGCGCGAGGAGGAGTTCACCTGGGCCTACTTCCGCCCCGCCGGCGTGATCGAAATCAAGGCCGGCGTCAACCCCGACGGCAGCCTCGCCGCCTGGGAAATGCACAACTACAACTCCGGCCCCGCGGCGCTCAACACCATGTACACCGTGCCGCATAAGCTGGAGGAGTTTCATCCCGTCCCCGACGCCCCGCTGCGCCAGGGCTCCTACCGCTCGCTCGCCGCCTGCGCCAACCACTTCGCGCGCGAATCGCACATGGATGACCTGGCCCGCGCCGTCGGCATGGACCCGCTTGCC
>JAKAOE010000220.1 GCA_021823305.1 Acidobacteriota bacterium | reverse complement strand
CACCGCCAGCAGCACCGCCAGAATCCAGCCCAGAATATTCCCACCTTGCCTCATTTCGGCTCCTTTCTACCGTTCGCCGCCGCTACGGCTCTCGCGGCGCCCATCGTCCGAGCCGGTAACGCCGCGAAAGTCGGAACATCGCAATCGCCCAAGCGAAGATGCCGATCGCGCCGCCGTCGCCCGGCGCGGCGTGGAGCACGCCTGCCTTTGCGAAACCGCTCAATAGAAAACCGGCCACCAGTGCCGCCACAAAGCCGATGGTCGCCGCCTGGAGGTGCACGTGCCGCAGCAGCTCGTCGAGCTTGCGCAGGTTCCAGGTCAAGGTCACCGCGACGGCGCTGTAGAGCAGCATCGGTGCCAACATCAGCGCCATGCGGGCGGGCGAGCCCGTGGCATAGCCGGCGCCAAGCCACGTGAACAACGGTTGCGTGACCAGCGCCGCAATCAACAGCGACATCGGCACCCGTACGTGGCGAAAATTTTTCCAGTTCCAGCCGCAGGCCGCATTCGCTTCAGGCTCATCCATGGCAAATCCCCTCGCATGCCAATGTAAAGCATCCTTGTCGCATTGTCAAGCATGCTTGACACGCGCGGATAAAGTTTCGCGACTGGCTGCCCAGGCCGATAGCTCAACGTCCCGTCGCGACGTTCCACCCGTCCACCGCCAGCACCGGCCGGGCGCCGTGCATGTCGGCGAGGCGGTAACGCACGCTCACACTGCGGCGCTCTCCCGGCAGCAGCGAAATATAGTTGTCCTGCCACCACACCGGCAGCACCTCGTGCCCGCTCGCGCCGCGCATCACGCGCAGCCGCACCAGCAGCGCCACATGCGCCGACGGATTCGCCAGCGTCACCGTGCCATAACCCTCGCCTCCGCTCGCGTGAAAGCGCGCCCGCGCTATCACGCGGACCTTGGGCAGGTGCGCCAGCGCGGTGAAATCCGCGCTCGAGGTCTCGGGCGCGTAATACCAGGTTGCGGCCTTGAGGTTCACCACGTCGGGCTTGGCCGAGAGCCAGTAAAAGTTCCGGCTGACGATGGTTTTGCCGCGCAACAGCCGCAGCTCGAGGAACGTGTCGCCGGCGAAGTCCGGCAGCTTCCACAGGTCGCGGTCCGACTCCGCCCCGGCCTGCGCGGGTTGACGATGCGTGTAGATGGTTTTGCCGGCAAGGTTGGCGACGATGGCCTCGGCCTCGAGCTCGGGGCTGGGCGCGAGCGTGTGGTTCACGAAGCTGATCTCGCGGTCGAAGGCGGAATACTGGATGTGCAGCGGCTCGTTGGCGCGCTCGACGCCGTAAAAGCCGGGGCCCGGCCGCAGGTAGTAGTCGTACAGGTGCCAGATGAGCGAGGGCCAGCCGTTGTCGAGCATCCACTGGATCACGCCGGTGGCTTCGCCCTGCTTGCGGCCGAACGCCTCGAACATCGCGCGCTCGCCGTCGTAGGAGATCGCCGCCGACTTCCAGACGAAGTCGCGCAGGCTGGTGGGCGGGCCGTAGCGCGCGGAGAGCGCGGTGAGGTAGCGCTTCAGGTTCAGGAACTCGCCGCTGCCGGCGTGGTAGCTCCAGTAGGGGTCGAGCGCGCCCTGCGCGTCCCAGAGATGGTCCGCCGGGATGAAGCGGCGCAGGCTCTCGATCGGCGGGATGGCCGCGCCCATGCTGGTTTCGGTGTTGAAGCCCCGCGCCCCGCCCAGCTGCGGCTCGGCCAGCCAATAGACCGGCGGGACGTAATCGTAAGGGCCGGTCATCTTCACGCCGGACGGGCCGGTGACGGTGGTCGGCCGGGCCGAGGCGGAGGAGAGAATCGGCTTGGGCCAGTGCACCTGCTTGAGCACGGCGAGGTAGGCGCGTTCGACGTGGGGCGGCGGAGGAATGTCGCTGCCGTCGAGCCACACCAGCAGGCTGGCGTGGCCGCGCAGGCGCAGCGTCTGGTCGCGCAGGGAAGCGGTGGCGACCTGCTCCTCGCCGTCGTGCCACTCGGGCCATTCCTGCCAATGGTCGCAGCAGCACCAGCCGGCCATCACCAGGATGCCGTACTTGTCGGCGAGGTCGAAGAAGGCGTTGCCCATCATCTTGCCTTCCAGCCGCACCGTGTTCAGGCCCAATTGGCGGGCGTAGCTGAAGTCGAGCGCCCATTTCTTGGGCTCGTACTTGAGCAGCATGTCCGGCGCCCAGCCGCCGCCGCGGACGTAGACCGGCTTGCCGTTGACGTAGAACTGCTCGCCGCCCCAGCGGTTGAGAGCGGCGGTGATCTCGTCCATGCCGAACTCGCGCGTGGTGGCGTCGCTCACGCCGTGGCCCTGGACGAAGCTCAGGTGCAGTGCGTTCAGCGTGGGCGCGCCCATGCCGTAGGGCCACCAGAGGTGAGGATGGCGGATGGTCAAGGGGAACGTCACCGTGAGCCTCGCGTGCGGCGCAACGGTGACGGTTTGCGCGAAGCGGCGGCCGAGCGCGGTGCCGCGCAGCGTGCCGCGCTGAGCGGCGGCGGTGGCGTTGACCAGATCGGCGGCGACGGTGAGGTGGGCGGCGGCGAGGCTGGGCAGGTCGAGCTGGGTGCGCACCCAGGGGCGGCGGATGGCGACCGGGCCGCTGGTACGCAACCGGACGCGGCCCCAAAGGCCCATGTCCTTGTCGGGCGGCATCGGCATCCAGTCCACGTAGGTCATCGCCAGGTCGTTGACGCCGGGCGCGTAGATCAGCAGCGCGAGCGCGTTGCGGCCCGGTCGCAGTCCCGAGGTGACGTTGAACTCGTAGCGGCGGAAGGTGCCGCGGGTGTCGGCCTGGGTGGCGATCTCACGGCCGTTGAGCCAGATGTCGGCGCGGTAGTTGATGCCGCCGAAGTCGAGCCAGACGGATTTGCCGCGGAAGCCGGTGGACAGCGTGAAGGAGGTGCGAAACCACCAGGGCACGCGGTAGGGGCTGTCGGCCGGCATGGGCTCGTGCGAGTAGTTGACGCCGATCTTGTACTCCACACCCGCGGCCTTGCGCAGGTTCATGCCGGCGTAGGGGTCGGGCACGAGCTTGGCCGCCACCAGCGCGCCGAAGACGGTGGAGGGCGCCTGGGCCGGGATCCAGCCGTGCGTGTCGTAGCCCGGTGTTGAGATCGCGGTGCCGCCGGCGGCGACCTTGGCCGAGGTCTGGATGCGCCAGGCGGTGAGCACGCTCTCGCGGGGCTGCTGGGCGGCGACCGCGGCGGCCGCGAGCAGCGGAAGGCAGGCGGCGAGCGCCGCGCGGGGGAACAACTGCGCTCTAGGCATCGTTACCCATCCCTACTCCTGGACATACCACGGAACGTCAATCACCACGGTGCGCTGGTTGCCCTGCACCAGCAGGCGGGCCTTGAGCGCGGTGGCATGGAAATTGTGCAGCAGGAAGTGCTCCCAGTGCTGCGCGGTGACTTCCGGCACTACGACCGCGACCTCGCGGCCGGGGTGGTCGCGCTCCTGGCGCAGGATGAAGTCCACGATCGGCTGGACGACGAAGCGGAACGGCGACTCGATCACGGTCAGCGTGGGCGCGGGCCGGCCGGCGGCGGCGGCGGCGGCGTTGAGGCGCGCCTGCCAGGCGGCGGTGGCGGGCGTGTCGTCGTCGGCGCTGTGGATATGGAGGACGTGGACCTCGGAGGCGAGCATGCAGGCGAAACGCAGCGCCTTCTGGGTGGCGCGGTTCCAGTGGGAGATGGGCACCACCGCGACCGGCGGCTGCAGGCCCTGCAAGGTGAAATCGCCGCCGGCGGTCTGGCGGGCGATGCGGCGGTACTGGCGGCGCACATGCAGCATGAACCAGACCAGTCCGGGGATGAGGATGGCGGTGATCCAGGCGCCTTCGTCGAACTTGGCCACCAGCACCACGCCCACGGTCACCGCGGTGGCGGCCGCGCCGGCGCCGTTGATGGCCAGGTTGCGGCGCCAGCGCGCGTCCCGGTGACGCAGCCAGTGCACCACCATGCCGGCTTGGGAGAGGGTGAAGGCGAGGAAGGCGCCGATGGCGAAGAGCGGGATGAGGCGGTCGGTGACGCCGCCGAAGAAGACCAGCAGCGCGCCGGCCAGCGCGGCCAGCACCAGGATGCCGGTGGAGTAAACCAGGCGGCGTCCGCGGACGGCGAAAAAGCTGGGCAGGTAGCCGCGCTCGGCGATCAGGCGGCAGAGGCGGGGGAAGCCGGCGAAGGCGGTGTTGGCCGAGAGCGCGAGGATGAGCAGGATGGAGGCGATGGTGAGGTAGTAGAACCAGCCCTGGCCGACGGCCGCCGCGGTCATCATCGCCAGCACGCTGCGGTAGCCGGCTTCGCCCGGCGGCGTGGCGACGATGCCGTAAGCGTGGATCAGGTAGGCGATGCCGGCCAACAGCACCGCCAGGATGACGGCGATCACCCCGAGCGTGCGCCGGGCGGCCTGCGGGGCGGGTTCCTTGAACGCCGGCACGCCGTTGCTCACCGCCTCGATGCCGGTGAGCGCGGTGCAGCCGCTCGCGAAGGAGCGGATCAGCAGCCAGGCGCCGGCGGCGGCGAGCGCGCCCGCCGCGGCGGCGGGATGGGGCGGGGCCACCAGCGGGCGCGGGTGGCCGCCCGCGGCGAGGCTGCGCGCCCCGCCGATGC
>JAKAOE010000219.1 GCA_021823305.1 Acidobacteriota bacterium | reverse complement strand
TGGAGACGGGGTTGAAGCGCGGGACTTGCCGGGCGCCGAACTCGATGGTATCCACCACAAGGCGCATGGAGGGCGCGGGCGGGAAGATGTACTCTTTCTGCGCGATGTATTCCTTGAGGATGTCGTTCTGCAGCGTGCCGGAGATGCGCGACCAGGCGGCGCCTTGGCGCTCGGCGGCGACCAGGAACATCGCCCAGATGATGGCGGCGGGCGAGTTGATGGTCATCGAGGTCGAGACTTCATCGAGGCGGATGCCCTGGAAGAGACGCTCCATGTCCTCGATGGAGTCAATCGCCACGCCGCACTTGCCGACCTCGCCGGCCGAGAATGGATCGTCGGAGTCGTAGCCCATGAGGGTGGGCAGGTCGAAGGCGACGGAGAGGCCGGTTTGGCCCTGGGAAAGGAGAAAGCGGTAGCGCTCGTTGGTCTCTTCCGGGGTGGCGAAGCCGGAGAACTGGCGCATGGTCCAGAGCTTGCCGCGATAGCCGGTGGAGTGGATGCCGCGGACGTAGGGGGGCTGGCCGGGCTCGGCGATTTCCTTGGCGGGGTCGAAGCCGGCGGGCAGGTCGGCGGCGGTGTAGAGGCGGTTGACGGGGACGCCGGAGAGGGTGGTGAAGTCGGCGTCGCGCCCGGCATGGGCGGCGGGGGCGGCTTGGGCTTTGGGCGGCTTGATGTCGGTGGAAGAGGCCATGCGCGGGCGCAATGCGCCCAACCTTCAGTTTATAGCGGAACGGGTTACGGGGGAAAGCTGGGCTCAGCCGGCGGGGTCGAGTTCGGCGCCGAGGGCGGCGAGGTCGCGGACGACGATCTGGCGGCCGTCCACGGAGAGCAGGCCTTCGGCGTTGAGGCGCGTCAGATTGCGGGAGACGAGCTCGCGCACGGTGCCGAGCTGATGGGCGAGTTCCTGGTGGGTGCCGGGGAGTTGCAGTTCGATGCCGCGGGCGGTGCGTTTGCCGCCGGTCTGGGCGAGCTTGAGCAGCACCGAGATCAGGCGCTGGCGCACGGTGGAGAAGGAGAGCTCTTCGATGATCTCGACGAGGCGGCGCAGGCGGGCGCCGACCACGGCGAGGATCTTGAGCGCGACTTCGGGATGGCGCAGGCAGAAGGCGCGAAAATCCTCGCGCGAGATGAAGAGGACTTGCGAATCCTCGACCGCGCTGGCCGAGGCGGGATAGGGACCACCGTCGAAGACGGGCAGCTCCGCGATTGTGCTGCCCGGACCCTCGACCGAGAGCACCTGCAGGCGGCCGGCGGGCGAACTCTTGTAGATGCGCAGCCGGCCGCCGGCGACGATGTACAGGCCTTTGCAGGCGTCACCCTCATCGAACAGGGACTGGCCGGCGGCCACGGACTTGCGCACGGCGTGCGCGGCCAGCAGGCGGAGTTCCTCGGGCGAGAGGCTGGAAAAAAGCGCCGCGCCGCCCAAGGCGGACAGAGTGGCGGAGGACTCGGCCATCGGGGCCATTTTAAAGCGGAATCAGACTCGGTGTAGCCCGCTGCGGGCGGGCTGGGGCGGCTTTTCCTGATGTCAAAGCCGCATGCGGGCCGATCCGCCGGGCCGTCGTGCCGGGCGGGGCGATGCGCGGCGCGCTGCGTCGTCCTCAGTCGGCCGGCCGTCGTCACGTACGTCCCTGTACGCTCCTAGGCCGGCCTCCCTGCGTCCTAGCATCGCTTGCGCCTCGCCCCTTCCAGAGAGTTGTTCCCCGGCAGCGGACCGCCCTGCGGAATTTCGCAGCCCTGTCCCTGCGATCTCGCCCCGGTCGGGCTGGTGCGACTCGGGACCTGCCGCGCACGGCAGGTCTGATTCCGCTTTAGCCGAGCAGTGTGACTTAAGTTCCTGCGGGCGGCGGCGGGAGAGCCTAATTTGAGCGCATGATCACGATCACACCGGAAACCACCGTGCGCGAGATCGCGGCGGCAGAAGCGGCCGCGGCGCGCGTGTTCGAGTCATTCGGCATCGACTACTGCTGCGGCGGGCGGAAGCCGCTGGCGCAGGCCTGCGGCGAGCGCGGCGTGGAGGCGGGCGCGGTGCTGGCGGCGCTGGAAGAGGCGATGCAGCAGCCGCAGCCCGACGAGCGCGACTGGTCGGCGGAGCCGCTGGCGGCGTTGTGCCGGCACATCGAGGACACGCATCACGTCTTCACGCGCAGCGAGATGGAGCGGATCCAGGGGTTGGCGGGGAAGGTGGTGGCGCGGCACGGCGCCGACCGTGCGGAGCTGGGGGAGATTCAGGAGCGCATCGACGCGCTGCAGGGCGAATTGCTGCCGCACCTACAGCGCGAGGAGCTGATGCTGTTTCCCTACATCGCGAGCCTGGAGCGGACTCGTTCGGCGGGCGAAACGCAAGCGTCGGGCGGGAGCGTGCGAAATCCGATCCGGGTGATGATCGCCGACCACGACGCGGCGGCGGCGGAGATGGCGGCGATCCGCAAGCTCAGCCGGGAGTACACGCCGCCGCAAGGCGCCTGCCCGACGTATCGCGCGTTTTACGCCGCACTGGCCGAGTTCGAGCGCGACCTGCACCGGCACGTACATCTGGAAAACAACATCCTGTTTCCGCGGGCGATCGCGCTGGACGAGGCGTGAGGAGCGGGGGCGCTGCCATTGACGCGGCTCGCGCCGAAGCCGCGCTGCAGCGGGCGCTTACCGCCTGGATCGTCAGCGGCTTGTTCTTCATGCTGCTGCCGGGCACGTTTCTCGGCGTCTGGAGCCTGTTTTCGATCACCCGGCAGCGGAGCTTGCAGGCGATGTCCGCGGCGTGGCTGCAGGCGCATGGCCACGCGCAGGTTTTCGGCTGGGTGGGAAGCTTCATCCTCGGCATCGGCTTCTATTCGCTCTCGAAAATGGCGGGGCTGGCGCCGTTCGCGGTGGGCCGGAGTTGGGCCGCATGGGGCCTGTGGACGGTGGGCGTGGCGCTGCGCTGGGTGGCGAACATCACGGGCTGGCACTGGCGGGTAGGGCTGCCGGTTTCAGCGGGGCTGGAGCTGGGAGGGTTCCTGCTCTTTTTTTCAACGGTTGCGCGCCACCGGCCAGCCCGGAATGCAGGACACGATGCGAGGGCCGAGGCGTGGATGCTGCTGGTGATTGCCGGGGCTGTGGGCTTGCTGGCCATCCTCGCGGCCAATTTGGCGCTGGCGGTGGCGGCAGCCGCGCGAGGCGATGGGCCGGCGCTGGCCCACGGGGCGGATCAGCGACTGTTGACGGCGATCGTGTGGGTGTTTCTGGCGCCGACGATCTGGGGGTTCAGCGCGCGCTGGCTGCCGATATTTCTCGGCTCGGCGCAGCCATCGGAGCGGGGGTTGAAGCTCGCCTATGGGCTCGCGTTCAGCGCCGTGGCGGCGGCGCTGGCTGGAGCCTGGGTGGTGTCGAGCGTATTGGCGGCAGCGGCGGCGGCGGCGATTCCGGTGGCATTGCGGCTCTGGCGTAAAGCGCTGAAGCCGCCCAAGACGGCGGGCGTGCACGCGAGCTTCCCGGCGTTCGTGCGCGTCGCCTATGTCTGGCTGATGCTCGGGGCAGGGCTTTCGGTCTGGGCCGCCGTGGCGGACCGCAGCGGGGGCATTTGGGGGGCGTCGCGCCATGCGATCACGGTGGGGTTCGTCGCGATGATGGTGCTGACGATCGGGCAGCGCGTGCTGCCCGCGTTCTGCGGCGCGCGCGTGCTGTACAGCCCCCGGCTGATGCTGGCCGCCTTGGGGCTGCTGGCGGTTGGATGTACCTTGCGCGTGGCGACCGAGCCGCTGGCGTACCAGGGCTACGCGCCGGGCTTGTGGCCGGTGTTGCCCGTCTCGGCAGTGCTGGAGTTGAGCGGCATTACCCTGTTTGCGCTGAACCTTGGGGTCACGCTGCTTCGGCCGCCGGAGCACGTGCGCCTGCGGACCGTCGCTCAGCGGACGTAGATGGCGGTGGATTGGGCGGTCGGGGGGGCCTGGTTCCAGCCGGAGGGGACGGAGTCGAAGCCGATCTCGAAGGAGCGGCGGGAGTAGGGGGCGATGGGGTTGAGGCGGTCGTTGAGGAGCGAGCGCTGGACGCGCTCGAGGGGGTGGCCGTTGACGTCGTTGAAGGTGAGCGCGACGGTGTAGGAAGTGATGGTGCGGTTGCCGTGGTTGACGATGACGCCGTCGTAGTAGACGACGCCGCCGGCCATCATGCTCTGCGCTGCCGAGACTTTGGCGCCGGTGATGGAGACGTGGGCGGCGTAGGCGTTGTCGAGGTGGCCGGAGGGGGCGGGGGTGTGGATGGAGGCGTACCAGGCGACGGCGACGATGGCCATGGTCGCCAGCATGCCGATCAGAAAGTAGCGGGGATCGCGGCGGGGCATAACGCTACCGCCTTGATTATGCCGGAAGGCGGGGCGGGCGGGGACGGCCTTGATTCATCGCGGGTGCCCACCGCGGCTCTCCGGCCTTGCTGTGGCTGCGCGGGCCGGTGCGCCGCAGGACCCGCTCTTATTTACGGGCGTGGCAGTGCGGGGTCCCCCGAGATGCCCCGCTCCGCCGCGCCCTGGATGGGGGGGTGCGCTCAGCTGCCGGCGACGGTGAGGCCTTCGATCAGGAGGGTGGGGGAGCTGACGGCGTCGCGGAAGACGAGGTCG
>JAKAOE010000218.1:2779-4619 GCA_021823305.1 Acidobacteriota bacterium | reverse complement strand
CCGGGGGCGGAGCGGCTGGCGGAGCGCCTGCTGGCGGTGGCGCCGCCGGGCCTGGCGCACGTCTTCTACTCTGACGACGGCTCGACCGCGGTGGAGGTGGCGCTGAAGATGGCGCTACAGAGCGCGCAGCAGCGCGGCGAGGGGCAGCGGCGCACCATCGTGGCGCTGGAGCATGCCTACCACGGCGACACGCTGGGGGCGATGGCGGTGAGCGCGCCTTCGGCGTTCACGGCGGCGTTCGCGGATCTGCTGTTTCCGGCGGCGCGCGTGCCCACGGCGTACTGCCATCGCTGCCCGGTGGGAAAGCAGCGGGCGAGCTGCGCGATCGATTGCCTGGCGCCGCTGGAGCGGCTGCTGGAGCGGGAGGGGGAACAGGTGGCGGCGGTGATCGTGGAGCCGCTGCTGCAGGGCGCGGGCGGAATGATCGTGCAACCGCCGGAGTTTCTGGCCGGGATGCGCAAGCTGTGCGACCGGCACGGCGCGCTGCTGATCGCCGACGAGGTGCTGACCGGCTTCGGGCGCACGGGGACGATGTTCGCCTGCGAGCAGGCGGGCGTCACGCCCGACATCCTGTGCCTGTCGAAAGGGCTGACGGGCGGGTTTTTGCCGCTGGCGGCGACGCTGTGCACGGAGGCGGTGTACGCCGCCTTCCTGGCCGAGGACCGGCGCAGGACGCTGTTTCACGGGCACTCGTTCACCGGCAACGCGCTGGGGTGCGCGGCGGCGCTGGCGAGCCTGGAGGTGTTCGCCACCGAGCCGGTGATGGCGCGCATCGCGGCGATCGCGGCCACGCACACACGCCGGCTGGCGCGGCTGCGCGGCCATGCGCGGGTGGCGGACGCGCGCCAGGCGGGCACGGTGGCCGCGCTCGAGCTGGCCGAGCGCGAACCGGGCTACCTGGCCGCGGTCGGCCCGCGCCTGCGCGACCACTGCCTGCGGCAGGGCGTGCTGCTGCGGCCGCTGGGCCACATCGTGTACGTCCTGCCGCCCTACTGCATCCAGCCGGAGGAGCTGGAATGGGTGTGGGACGTGATCGAAGCCGGATTGGAAAGCGTTGGCGCCGAAGCCTAGCGCGCTCTAGAGGACGGTGACGTCTTCCGCGAGCAGGCCCTTGGGGCCCTGTTTGACCTCAAACTCGACCGCCTGCCCCTCGGCCAGCGAGCGGTAACCCTCGCCCTGAATCGCGGTGTAATGCACGAAGACATCCTCACCGCTCATGCGGGTGATGAACCCGTAGCCCTTGGCGTTGTTGAACCACTTCACGGTACCTTGCTCTTTCACTGACTACCTCTTCTTCGTCGGATGAAAATGGGGTTCGAGGCCGCGAGCGCATGTCCCTCGACTGCAGGCCGCGGTCTCCAACACGGGCGACAGAATAGCATGGAACCGCGGCGCGCCCGTGTTAATTCTTCTGGCTTCCCCGCGGCGGGCACGCGCGCGGCGGCGGCGCGCGGCGCGCTCGGGGAATCACCTGAGTCACCAGGCGGCCAGCGTCCCGGCGAGCAGGTCGAGGCGGTGGCGGACGACGGCGGAGGGGAGGAGCACGTTGTTGCTGAGCAGGGAGAAGGCCAGGCGCTGGCCGTTGCGGGCGGTCACGTAACCGCTGAGCGAATTCACGTGGCTGAGCGAGCCGGTCTTGGCGCGCAGCCGGCCGGCGGCGTAGGCGTGCAGGAAGCGGTGCTGCAGCGTGCCGTCGCGGCCGGCGACGGGAAAGATGGCGCGCCAGGCGGCGGCGTCGGGCGAGCGCGCCATGTAGGCAAGCAGGCGCACCACGCCTGCGGGCGTGACCAGATCGAGACGGGAGAGGCCGGAGCCGTCGGTGAGCGCGTCGTCGTCGCGG
>JAKAOE010000218.1:0-2769 GCA_021823305.1 Acidobacteriota bacterium | reverse complement strand
GGCCAGGCCGGCGCCGCGCAGAAACGCGCGCACCACGACCTCGCCGGCGGCGGCGGTGGGCGCGGCGCCGCGGAGACGACCGAGCTCGCGCAGCATGAGCTCGGCCTCGAGGTTCTGGCTTTCCTTGGCCGTGGCCTGGATGATCTCGGCCAGCGGCGGCGAATCCCAGCCGCCAAGGTCGTAGAGCGGTACGGCGGCGGCGGGCGCGGTGTGGCGCGCCCGCGCCACGCCGCCGACGGCGATCCCGCGGGCGACGAGCGCCTGGCGCAGCAGCTTGGCGGCGAACAGCGCGGGGTGGTAGACGGCGAGCGCTTCCAGATCACCGGGGCTGCCGGCGGGAATCGAACCGGTGAGTTGCAGGCCGCGGCCGAAGGGCAGGGTGCGGAGGCGGAGTTGCGCAGGGGCGCCGGGTGCGGCGGTGACGGCGAGATTGGCGATGGGCGGCGGAGCAACGGCGGGCGACCAGACGAGGCGCGGCGGCGCGCCGGCGGCGGCGGGGAAGATCTGCAGGAAGCGGGTGTTGTCGTTGAGCGTGAGCGCCGAGACCGGTGCGCCGTAGTCCCACATCTCATCGTCAATCGCCCAGCCGGGCGGGTAGGGATCGGGGGTGAAGTAGCTGTCGTCACCGATGATGTCGCCGGTGATGCGGGTGACGCCGCGGGCGGCGAGCTGGCGCGCCAGGATGCGCGGCACGCGTTCCGGATCGAAGGGGAGCTGGGGCGCGGGCGGATCCGGGCGGTACGGATAGAGACGTCCGGAGAGGCTGGGGTCGCCGACGCCGGCGAGAATGAGGTCGCCAGCGATCACGCCGCGGGCGTCGGGGGCGGCGGTGGCTTCGAGCGGGGTGTGGAAGCGGAAATCGGGGCCGAGAAGGCGCAGCGCGGCGGCCAGCGTGAAGAGCTTGGCGTTGCTGGCGGGCGTGAACCACTGGTCGGCGTTGTGACGGAACAACACCTGGTGGCGGGAGAGCGAATAGACGTAGACACCCCAAAAACCGCGCTGAAAATCGGGGCCGGCGAGCTCGCGGCGCAAGCGTGCGGCCAGGACACGCTCGCTATAGGTCAGCCGCGCCGGGCGGGGAGCGGGAGCGCCGGCGAGTGCCATAGTGCCTGCCAGCAGCACCCCAACGGCCTTTAAACCCTTGTGCACCATGGCCTTTAGTGTACTTTGCCCAAAGCGTTGGACTGAGCGTTGGATTTGTGTATACTAAGAGCCTCTCGTCTCCACCACGTGGAGAACCCCCAACAGGAAAATATAGCTTCCCCCCCATGCAGCGCATTTGCGCCATTCTTCTCTTAACCCTCGCCCTCGCCGCCGGACCGTTGGCGGCGCGCGACCCGATGCGGGTTTGGGCGGCGGCGATGCCGGAGACGCAATCGGCTCCGGCTGCGGCGGCCTCCGGCCGGTTGACGCCCTTGCGGGGAAGCCCGGCGTCGTTGCCCTACCAGGTGGGCATCGCGAGCTGGTACGGCGCCTACTTCCAAGGGCGGGAGACGACGAGCGGCACGCCGTTCGACATGTGGGCGATGACGGCGGCGCACCGCGAGTTGCCGCTGGGCACGCGCATCCGGGTCACCGATTTGGAGAACCAGCGCTCGGTGGTGCTGCTGGTAAACGACCGCGGGCCGGTGCCGAAGAGCCGCATCCTCGACCTGAGCATGGGAGCGGCAATCGCGCTGCACTGCAAGGCGGAAGGGCTGGTGCCGGTGCGGATTGACATCCTGCCGCGCCGGGCGAGGCGGCGCGCGACAGCAGGGCGCGAGGCAGGCGGCGCGCGGCGGGCGGTCACGGCCGCGCCCTAAGAACGCGCGGCGCCCGGGGTGGCCGATAACGCTCTGTTACGCTTGGGAATGTGCGGAAGCCGGGCCCGGAACGGCGGGGCGGGTGCGCACTCACGATGAGACAGCCTCAGGAGCGCCTGCAAAAGCTGATTTCGCAAGCCGGCCTGGCTTCGCGCCGCAAGGCGGAGGAGCTGATCACCAGCGGCCAGGTGCTGGTCAACGGGCGCCCGGTGACGGAGCTGGGGAGCAAGGCGGACGCGGCGCGGGACCGGATCACGGTGGCGGGGCGGACGTTGCGGCCGGCGCGGGCGCACCACTACCTGCTGTTTTACAAACCCAAGGGCGTGGTCAGCACGATGAGCGACCCGGAAGGGCGGCCGACGGTGGCGGCGTATCTGCGGCGGCTGCCGGAGCGGGTGTATCCGGTGGGGCGGCTGGATTTTCACAGCGAAGGCCTGCTGCTGCTGACCAACGACGGCGAGCTGGCGAATCAGGTGATGCGCGCCAGCACGGCACTGCCGAAGACCTATTGGGCCAAGGTGGCGGGGCGGCCGAAGGAGGAACAGCTCGAACGGCTGCGGCGCGGAGTGTATCTGGAAGGGCGGAAGACGGCACCGGCGCAGATCCGCTGGCTAGCGCAGAGCGGCGCCGGCGGCAGGGAGCGACAACAGGCGGGGGTGTACCGCACGTCGAGCGAGAACCCCTGGCTGGAAGTGGTGCTGATCGAGGGGCGGTATCACCAGATTCGCAAAATGTTCCAGTCCATCGGGCATCCGGTGGAGAAGCTGAAGCGGGTGGGGATCGGCAGGCTGCGCATCGGCGGACTCAAGCCGGGCGGAATGCGTCCGCTGACGCCGGCCGAGGTGGCGCAATTGCGGCAGGCCGGCGGCGCGCGCACGGGCGGGGCGGCGCCGGCAGGGCGGGCGCGGAGTCAGGAATGAAGGTGACGCCCGAGATCCTGGTGATCGTGGCGGGGGCGCATACTATC
>JAKAOE010000217.1 GCA_021823305.1 Acidobacteriota bacterium | reverse complement strand
GTGCTGCGGCCGCTGGACATGTCGCTGGTGGGCGTGGCCGAGGGCGACTACGCCACGCCGCCGCTGGACGAATCGCTGGACGAGTTCGCCTCCGAGGAGGAGCTGGCGGCGCACCTCAAGCAGCTCGAGGCCGAGATGCGCGCGGCGGCCAAGCTGTTCGAGTTCGAGCGCGCGGCGCGGCTGCGCGACCGCCTGCGCGAGCTGCGCGGCCGCCAGATCGCGGTGTGACGCCATGCTGACGCTCACCGCCATGCTGGAGCGCGCCGAGCGCTGGTTTCCCGAAGTCGAGCTGGTGGAGCGCGGCCGGCGGTCGAACTACCGCGAGCTGGGGCGGCGGGCGCGCGCGCTGGCGCGGGCGCTCGTGGCCGCCGGCCTCCAGCCCGGCGGGCGCGTGGCGCTGGCGCTGTGGAACCGGATCGCGCATCTCGAGGCCTGGTTCGGCGTGGCGCTGGCGGGCGGCGTGGCGCACCCGCTCAACCTCCGGCTGCACCCGCGGCAGTGGGCGGCGATCCTGGCGCAGGCGCAGGACCGGTTCGCGATCGTCGAAGCCGGGCTGCTGGACGCCTGGCGGCGGGCGGACGCGCCGGCGCGGCTGTTCACCTACCCGGACGAGTTCGAGGCGCTGCTCGCGGCGGCGCCCGGGCGCGACCTGCCGGCCCTCGGCGAGGACGACGGCGCGGCCATGGGCTACACCTCCGGCACCACGGGCGAGCCCAAGGGCGTGATCTACAGCCACCGCGCGCTGGCGCTGCACGCGCTGACGATCGCGCTGCCCGACGCCAACAACTTCCGCCAGCGCGACTGCGTGCTCCCTCTGGTGCCGATGTTTCACGCCAACGCCTGGGGCTGGCCGCACGCGGCCACGCTGCTGGGCGCGCGCCAGGTGTTCGCCGGCGAGCGCTTCGACGCCGAGGCGGTGCTCGACCTGCTGGCGGGCGAGCAAGTCACCCGCGCCGCCGGCGTGCCGGTGATCTGGCAGGGCGTGCTGGACGCGCTCGAGCGCCATCCCGGGCTCTGGCCGCTGCACCCGGAGCTGCGCGTCAACCTGGGCGGCGCGCCCGCGCCGGAGGCGCTCTTCCGCCGCTTCGACCGCCACGGCATCACAGTGAACATGGGCTGGGGCATGACCGAGATGACGCCGGTGGGCGCGGTGAATCCGCTGGTCGCGCCCGATGGCGCGCCCGGCTTCGGCGAGCGCCGCGCCCGCCCGGGGCGGCTGCTGCCCTGGGTCGAGGGCCGCACTGCCGCCAGCGGCGAGCTCGAAGTCCGCGGCCCCTGGGTGGCGGCGCGCTACGTCGCCGGCGGCGAGGATTGTTTTACCCCCGACGGCTGGCTGCGCACCGGCGACATCGTCGAGTTCGACGCCGGCGGGCTGATGCGCATCGTGGACCGCGCCAAGGACCTGATCCGCAGCGGCGGCGAGTGGATCAGCTCGGTGGCGCTGGAAAACGCGCTCGCCTCCCACCCCGATGTCGCCGAGGCCGCGGTGATCGCCGTGCCGCATCCCAAGTGGCAGGAACGGCCGCTGGCGCTGGTGGTGCCGCGGGCGGGCGCGGCCGCCGACGCGGCCGCCTGGCGGCGGCATCTCGAGGCGCGGTTCCCCGCCTGGCAGTGCCCGGACGAATTTCGCGTGATCGAGACGCTGCCGCGCACCTCGACCGGCAAAATAGACAAACGCAAGCTAAGGGAGGACCACCGTGCCGCCAACGCCTGAACTGAGAGCCCACGTCCTTGAACTGCTGCGCGGCGGGCACGCGCACCTCACGCTGGAGCAGTCGGTGCGCGGGCTGAGCTTCGCCGACGCCGGACGCAAGCCGCCGCGTGCGCCCTACACCGCCTGGCAGCAGGTGGAGCACATGCGCCTAGCGCAGTGGGACATCCTCGAGTTCGTGCGCAACCCGCAGCACGAATCGCCCGCCTGGCCGGACGGCTACTGGCCGCCGGCGGCCAAGCCGCCCTCCGCCGCCGCCTGGCGGCGCAGCCGCGCCGACCTGCTCGCCGACTTCGACGCCTTCCTCGGCCTGGTCTCCGACGACCGGCAGGACCTGCTGGCGCCGCTGGCGCACGCGCCCGACAAAACGCTGCTGCGCGAGGCGCTGCTGCTCGCCGACCACAACTCCTACCACATCGGCCAGCTCGTGCTCCTGCGCCGCCTGCTCGGCGCCTGGCGCGGCTAGCGGCTGGCCCGCCAGAGCCTGGCCGCCCGGCTCAGGCGCGCGTCGAAGCTGAGGAATTCCACAGAAGGGCCGGGGACCGCCGCAATCTCCGCGAAGCAGGCGAGGTGCACCGCATCGAAGCCGCGCAAGGCAAAGCGCTCGGCCAGGTCGCCAGCTTCGAGGCAAAGGCGCGGGGAAATCGCGACTTTCGCGTAAGCCGCCCACTCCGCTGCGAACTCGGCTTTTGCCTGATCATGTAAGCGACTGGAGAGCCTTCCGCCGCGACGCATCGCCGCCAGCGCTGCCCGAGCCTCGGGATAGGCGATCTCAGCGACGAAAACGGAATCGGCCTCGAGCACCCGGGGTCGAAGCGGCGCGCTATCGAGCTCCAGCACGTAGAGTTTGATAATCGCGCTGGTGTCGAGATAGAGGTTCATCCGCGCTGCTGGATCACGATCTCAGCGGCGGTCGGCCCCTTGCCTTTCAGCCGCACGCCGCGAGCGAAGCCGGGCTTACCGCCGCCCCAGGTCACCTTGCCCTCGGCGATCATCCTTTGCAGCCACGCCGGCGGCTGCGGCGCCGGCACCAGCCTGGCGACGACCTTTCCGCGGTCCGTGATGAGCAGCTCGCGCCCGCGCTGTACTCGGCGCAGGTGCTCGCTGAGGTGGTTCTTCAATTCGCGAATTCCGACCTGCTCCGGCGCCTTCAGGCGTTTTGCCGCGGTTGCCATTGTGGCCACAGTATAGCGCGGCTGGTAGCTACATGCGGCGTGCCGCAAGCCGCCCTAGAAGATCTTCTGCCCCAGCGCGCTGAGGATGAGCTCGACGGCGAGTTCGGCGGTGCGGTTGCGTTCGTCGAGCACGGAGTTGACCTCGACCGCTTCGAACGAGAGCAGGTTGCCGCTGTCGGCGATGAGGCCGAGCGCGAGGTGGGCCCGCGGTAAGCGGCGCCGCCGCGCGCGCCCGCCGCTCAGCGACTGAAGTTCGGCAGATGCGCGCCGCAGTAACCGATGACGATTTTCTTGGCTTTAGCGTCCCAATAAAAGTGAGTGCGTATGGTATCGCCGATGTTGTCGCCGACGCCAATTCGAAGGGTTGGCCCCGCCGCACGCCGTCGCGCTCGCAATTGTCGCGCAGCTTCTCGGGCGTGAGCCCGAAGCCGAGCTGCTCCTTCAGCCACGCGCCGATCGCCTTGAATGCCGGGCCGTCCGCCCCGGCGCCTAAGATCACGAAGTGATTCGCGTAGACCAGCATTCCGGGATATTACACCGGGCCGGGCCCTCGAGCATCCTGCCCCTGCTTCCACTCACCGCCCGGCATGATGCGCCGCATGAACTCATCGAACAGCGGGACCGTGAACGCAGTGTCGCCGTGCGTGGGACTCCAGATCATTCCCTTCGCGATCAACGACGCTCGCGTTGGTCCGAGGGAGCTGACGCTGCGCCCCAGGGCGCCAGCGATGTCTCCGGAGCGATGGGGGCCGGCCCCCAGTTCAGCCATGGCGCGCAGATAGCGCTTCTCGGACGGGGTTAAACGATCGAAACGAACTCGGAAGAAGCCTTCGTCCAGCGCGGCAATCGCTTCGTCGGACGCGTCCAGGACGTCTTGCAGCCGGATGGGGCTCGCCGCTGCAATGTCCCACGCATGCTTCCCCCATTCCTGGAGAAAATACGGGTACCCCTGAGCCTTGGCAAGGATTTCGTTCAGCGCGGCATCCTCGATCGCGACGCCTTCGTTTTCAGCTGGCCTCACGATGGCGTCGGCGGCGTCCGACGGGCCGAGCGGGCCGATCGCCGGGAAGTCGAACAGACGCTCAGCGTAAGATTTGGCCTCACCCATCCGCCCCCGCAACTGCGGCAGCCCTGCGCCGATTACGGTGACCGGTAACCGGTCCTGGGCGCAACGGTGAAGCGCCGCGATCAGAGCTGCCAACTGCGGTTGCTCGACATATTGCAGCTCGTCAACAAAAATCACGACGGCGGTCTTGGCCGCGCGGGCGGCCACGCCTACCTGCGCCAGCAGCGTGGCGAGGTCGACCTCAAGGTCACCGTTGTCCGCCAAGCCGGGCTCCGGATCGTAATCGAGGCCGACCTCAATGTCCTTGAACTTGATTTTGAGCTTGCCGGCAAAGCCCGCCAAGGCCCTCAGCCCCCGCACCGCGGCAGCCCGGGCCGCGTCCATCTTGCTGAGGTGCAGGAGGGCCAACCGGAGCGGCGGCGCCAGTAAGGCCGGCAGTGAGCGGTTTTCGGGCGCCTCGGTTCTGACGGTGTAAAGCCCATCGTCTTCGGCTTTGCGCCGGGCCGCATCGAGGAGCACCGTTTTACCGACACCGCGCAAGCCCACAAGCGTCACGCTCTTTGCCGGGAGGCCCCGGCGAAGCCGCCGGAGCCGCACGTCGATATCCTCGAGAATGGAATTGCGGCCAGCGAGCTCCGGAGGCTGACTACCCGCGCCGGGAGCGTATGGATTTCGGACTGGATCCATTTATACAAAGATTA
>JAKAOE010000216.1 GCA_021823305.1 Acidobacteriota bacterium | reverse complement strand
CGCGATTGACGTGTTGGTGGTGGACTCGGTGGCCGCGCTGGTGCCCAAGGCCGAGCTGGACGGCGAGATGGGCGATTCCCACGTCGGGCTGCAGGCGCGGCTGATGTCGCAGGCGCTGCGCAAGCTCACCGGCCTGGTGGCGAAGTCGCGCACGTCGCTTATCTTCATTAACCAGATCCGCGAGAAGATCGGGGTCATGTTCGGCAGCCCGGAGACCACCACCGGCGGCCGCGCGCTCAAGTTTTACTCCTCGGTGCGGGTGGACATCCGCCGCATCGCGGCGATCAAGGACGGCGACGCGGTTATCGGCAACCGCACGCGCGCCAAGGTGGTGAAGAACAAGGTGGCTGCGCCGTTCCGCGAGGCCGAGTTCGACATCATGTACGGCGAGGGGATTTCCATCACCGGCGACCTGATTGACCTCGCCACGGAGAAGAACCTGATCGAGAAATCGGGTTCGTGGTACGCCTACAAGGGCGACCGCATCGGGCAGGGGCGCGAGAACGCCAAGCAGTACCTGGCCGAACACCCCGAGCTGCTGAAGAAGCTCGACGGCGAGATGCGCAAGCTGCTGGGGCTGGCCGGGCACGAGCCGCAGGCGCAGCAAGCCGCCGCCGAGCCCCAGCCCCGCGCCGCCGCGGGCGCCCGGCGGTAGGGAGCCACGGCGTGCCCACGCGCGACCGCAAAGCCGGCCCGGCGAAGGTTCGCGCGGCGAACAAGCGGGCGCCAAGCGCCAAACGCGCCAGCCCGCCGAAGCCGTTTATGCGTCTGGCGGGCGCGATCGAGGGCGGGCCGCCGGACCTTTCCATGCGCAGGGGATTCGGACCCCGGGGAGAGGGTCGGCCGCCAGCTTATTGAGTCTTGCGTAATATAGCGTCAACTGCCGAAGCGAGCGCGTCGGGCCCGGCTTGATGCCGGGCCCGATTCCAGCCCGTGGCGATTGACACCGTAATACGCAAGACTCAATAGGGAGCCGTGCCCAGGGGGCAGAGGTGGGCGGGCCTGCTGGAAAAGTTAGCGGGTCAGGTTCTCGAAGTCTTTGCAGTCCATTGCCGCAAGATTCGTCGCTGAGTCGGCGGTGTTCTCAAGCGTCGTGGACGGTGCGCTTGGCCCTTGACGCGTCGTGGCGGGAGGGCCCAGGCTATAGCGAAACGCTATAATCGGCTATATGAAGTCTCCAGCGGGCAGCAAGAAGCGCAAGGCGGCGAGCGACCCGGTTGAGCGGATGCTCGATGCGCTGGAGGAATTCGATGCCACGCGCCCCGAGGCGGAGCGGATTGCCGGCTACGAGCGCTTCATGAGGGCTACCGACGACGCGGCTGCCCGCTACGCCGTTTCTCAGCGACGGCGCTCCGAAACGCCGCGAGAAGCCGGTCAAACGCCGCGCTCCCGGGCTGCGGCCCATACTCGATGAGCGCGTCCCGGTAGCCCGCCTCGTCCTCGGTTGCGACCAGCATTGCCAGCCGCTGGCGAAGTTTTCGTCTCCTCTCGGCATAGGCGCTGTCGTAAGGCTTACGCCCGCGGGACGTGTCCTCCCGGATCGCGTTCTCGATGTCGGACGAGATCGGCGGTTTTGGCGGGCTCCCTTTCACCGGCCATCAAGTATAGCCAGGCTAGAACCTGTCTCATAATGTCCTGCTAACGGCCGACTGGAAATCGCGTGCGGCTTTTCTTGGTGAAAAGCCGCATTTGCGCGGCGGGCAGGGCTCGGCGCACCAATTATGGGCGCGCGATCGGGTAGCTCCGAGAAGCCATTCATGCGGCTGGCCGGCGCGCTTATTGAGTCTTGCGTAATATAGCGTCAACTGCCGCAGCGAGCGCGTCGGGCCCGGCTTGATGCCGGGCCCGATTCCAGCCCGTGGCGATTGACACCGTAATACGCAAGACTCAATAAGGGCGGGCCGCCCGACTTGTCCATGCGCAAGGGGTTCGCGCGCAAGTGACCGGGATCGCCGACACCGGCTTCATCGTCGCCTTTGCGCACAAGTCTGACGCGCACCACGAGTGGGCGGCCGGTGTTGGTGCGCGCATCACGGAGCCTCTGCTCACCTGCGAAGCAGTGCTGGCCGAGTCCGCCTTCCACCTGGAGTCGGCCGCTTACGTCCTCAGCCTGGTTGAGACCGGCCTTTTGCGGCTGGCCTTCAACGCTTCCGAGCACGTCGCCTCGCGCGTCCGCCTAGCTGACAAATACGCCGATCGCCGGCCGGATTTCGCGGATCTCTGCCTCATCCGGATGAGCGAACTTTATCCGCGCCACGTGGTTCTCACCACCGCCGCCGCGGATTTCCAGGTCTACCGGCGCCACCAGCGCGAGGCGATTCCCTTGCTCGTGCCGCCGGCGCTGCGCTAGCGCCTTGGCGGCAGCACGCGCGCGCGGCGGATGAAGTCGAGGCGGGGGAAGTTTTTTTCGAGGTAGGCGTTGCCGCCGGCGAAGAGCGGGGCTTGGCGGCCGGCGCGGATGCCGCCGCCGGAACGCTCGCCGTAGCCGGCGTAGAGGCGATCGGCGACGCGCATGCCGGCGATCACCTTGCCGAAGGGGGCGAAGCCCTGGCGGTCGAAGGCGGGCGAGTGGTTGCGCAGGTTGATGAAGACCTGGGTCGTGCGGCCGTTGGGCACGGCAAAGGCGAACGCCACGGCGCCGCGCAGGTTGGGTTCGCGCGGGGGATCGTCGGGGATGGTGCGGCGGCGCCAGCGCCGCGCCAGGGCCGGGTCGCCGGCGATGCCGAACTGCGCCCAGCGGCCCGCCACCACACGGAAAAAGCGCGCCCCGTCGTAGTAGCGGCGGCGCACCAGCGCGTAGAACCGGTCGGCTCCGTGCGGCGCCCAGGCGCGCGTCACCTGGATGACGATCGCGCCTTTCGAGGTGTCGAGCCGCACGCGGTAACGTGCCGGGGCGCGCCCCTGGCCGAACGCCAAGGCCGGCGCCAGGGCCAGCCCCAGCGCCAACGCGAGACGTTGCACCGCCGCCGGCATCATTTCTCCAGCTTTTTCTCGGCCAGGTACCACTGCCGGACGTTGAGCGATTTGTCGGCGACGCGCTTGTCGGCGTCGGCCTGGGTTTGCGGCGGGGGCAGGACGACGTTGCCGCCGCGCTTCCAGTCGGCGGGGGTGGAGACGCCGTGGGCGTCGGTGGCCTGCAGCGCCTCGAAGACGCGCAGCAGCTCGTCCACGCTGCGGCCGGTGGATTGCGGGTAGTAGAGGATCGCGCGGATCACCTGCTTCGGATCGATGAAGAACACCGCGCGCACCGGGGCGGTGTCGCTGGCGCCGGGGTGGATCATGCCGAACTTCTGCGCCACCTTCATGTCCAGGTCGGCCAGGATGGGGAAGGGAATCTTCGCCCCGCCGGTCTCCTCCATGCTCCGCGCCCAGGCGATGTGGCTGAACACGCTGTCGATGCTCACGCCGATGGGTTGCACGTTCAGCGCCTGGAACTCGGGATAGCGCTGCGCGAAGGCCATGAACTCGGTGCTGCACACCGGCGTGAAATCGGCCGGATGGGAAAATAGCATCACCCATTTCCCCTTGTAATCGCTCAGCCGGATCAGGCCGTGGGTGGACTTGGCCTCAAACTCCGGCGCGGGATCGTTGATGCGGGGCATGGGGAAACTGGCGCCTTCGGTGCTCATGGTTCGGTGTCCTTTCGTAGTAGACGGTAGTAGCAAAAACGCAAAAGCCCACCGCGCGGTGGGCTGGGGAAACTCGACGTTCTGGCGAATGCGCGCAGCTACGCCGGCTTCCGCATCCAGCGGCAACAACCAAGGCGGCGACGCATCGCGAACATGACTCCATTGTGGCCGACCGCCCCGGCAGCGTCAATTGATTGGCACGGGCCCCAGCGCGGCTGCCGGTCCCGGCTGTGACAACGCCGGGACACGTGCGCCGCGCGTCCCGCTTGTGCTCACGCCGGGCCGGGGCCCCGGTGGCCCCAGCCCGGCGCTGCGCCTTGGCGGCCGCGCTGGCGCAAACCGTAGAATGATAGCGGTGAGCTATCCGCCGATCCTGCGCGCGCGCGTGTTCGAAGGCCTGCCCTGGCTGCGCCACGGCTTCGGGACGCGGGCCTGCGGGCTCAGGCATCCGCCGCAGCGTTACGCCCATCCGCGCGTGCTGATGGTGAAGCAAGTGCACAGCGATCTGGTGTGGGCCGATCCCACCCCCGGCCAGGCCGGCGACGGCATGCTCACCCGGCGCCCCGGGCGCCTGCTCGCCATCCGCACCGCCGACTGCTGCCCGATCCTTATCGCCGATGTCCGCCGCCGTGCCGTGGCTGCGGTGCATGCCGGCTGGCGCGGCACGCTGGCCCGCATCGCGGAAAAGGCGGTGGGCGAGATGCGGCGGCAGTTCGGCAGCGAGCCGGCGGATCTGCGCGCCGCGCTGGGCCCCTCGATCCGCGCCTGCTGCTACGAGGTCGGGGACGAGATCCGGGAGCACTTCCGTTCCAGTTTTTCCTACGCCGATGAGCTGTTTCAGCCGGCCGCCGAGGACCCGGTCGGGTCCCGCTACCCCATGCTCTTTCTCACCGGCTCGCCCCCGGGCCACCCGGGCGACCCGCGCTGGAACCCGGTTCCCCGGCTGCGTTTCGATCTCGCCCAAGCCCTCGTGCGCCAGCTTGCCTCGGCCGGCATCCCTACTGCTGCGGTGGAAGTCTTGCCTTATTGCAC
>JAKAOE010000215.1 GCA_021823305.1 Acidobacteriota bacterium | reverse complement strand
CTTCATACCCAGGTTCGCCAGGCTCTTCTGCTCGGTCTCACCTTCAACCTCTACCGGCTGCGACGACCCTGCCAACGCCTCGCAGGATGTCAACAGAGCCAGACAGGTTCTAATGCGGATACGGGTGTCCGGCCATCGCGGCCAGCGCGCGGTAGACCTGCTCCAGCAGCGCCACCCGCGCCAGCGCGTGTGAAAAGGTTAGCGGTGAGAGCGAAATCCGCCCCGCCGCCGCCGCGCGCGCCGCCGCCCCGAACCCGTCCGCCCCGCCCACCGCCAGCACCAGCTCGTGGTTGGCGCCCGCCTCGCGCGCCAGCAGGCGCTGGAACTGCGCCGAATCCAGGCTCTTGCCCGCCGGGTCGAGCAGCCACAGCCGTCCCGCGCCGGCCCGCCGCAGCAACGCCGCTTCCGGATCGCGCCCGCTCAACTCGAGCCCCTCCACCGCCGCCAGCCGCCGGAACCCCGCCAGCCGGGCCAGATACTCCTCCGTCGCCGCCCGCGCCCACCCCTGCCGCGTCTTGCCCACCCAGATCACCGCGATTTTCATGTTCGCCGTCCAGCCCGCCCGCGCCGCAGGCGCCGCCAGCTAACGGGCCCTGCCCCCAAAGTGTGTCTTGCGCCCAACCACCGTCGCCATCCGCGCCCCAAAGCCCTACCCGCTGGCCACAGGTGGCCGAGCCCCCCCGGGCCCGCCCTTCAAACGCGGGCGCGGTCCTCCCCGGCTCAGCGCCAAATCGTCGCCGCCAGCCGTCCGCCCGCCCACAGCACCAAATAGCCGAAGAACACGTTGACTGCGAAATTGGCCGCCGCCAGCAGCGGGTCGCCGCGCCGCACCATGCGCGCGGTCTCATACTCCCAGGTCGAAAACGTCGTCAGCGCGCCGATGAAGCCCACGCCGATGATGGTGCGCATTTCGCCGCTCATCCAGGCGGCGCGTTCGGAGGCGCCCATCACCAGGCCGAGCAGAAAGCAGCCGATCAGGTTGGCGCTGAGCGTGTCGTAAGGGAAGCTGGTGGTGCCGAGCGCCAGCGCCGCCTGGCCCAGGCCCCAGCGCGCCAGCGCCCCCGCCGCGCCCGCCAGCGCGATGCCCAGGATCAGCACTGTCGCGTCCGGCTCATGGCTTCTGTCGCGGCTCGCGCTCCGCGCCCGCGAAGTACACTTCCACCGGCTGCAGCGTGATCATGCCGTCGCCGATCATCTCGCGCAGCGTGGGCAACAGGGCGCGCGCCTTGGCCTCCTCCTCGACGAACTCGATCTTGATCGGCAGGTTGCCGCTCGCCGCCAGCAGGTCGGCCAGATGCTGGTGGTGTTCGGCGCCGAAGCCGGCGATGCCGCGCGTGATGGTCGCGCCCGCGATGCGGTTCTTGAACAGGAACTCATAGACCGCCATATAGGCGCTGCGCCCGTGATGGTGATGGCCCTCGCCCACGAACAGCGTGACACGCAGCGCCGGGCCTTGCGGGAGCATCGGGGCAATCCAAGCCGGGATGGAGTCAGATTCCTGCACAGTCAAGGCGTTCGGGCCAACCGCCGGTAGGAGTCATCTGCCCCCTGAAGCGGAGCGGTTCGAGGCGAACTCCAACGCCTTGCTGCGGATACACGCCCAGACTAACGCCGCCGCGCGCCCGCGTCAACCGCGCCCGTCGCCGCCGCGATCTTAGCTGCAGCGCAGCGCGGCATTCGGGTCCACCGCCGCCGCCCGCCGCGCCGGCAACCAGCAGGCCGCCAGGCTCGCCACCAGCAGCGCCGCCGCTGCGGCCGCCAGCGTCGCCGGATCGCCGGCGTTGACCCCGTAGAGCTGGCTCGCGATCAGCCGGCCCGAAGCCAGGGCGGCCGCCAGGCCCAGCGCCACGCCCAGCCCGGCTAGCGCCATGCCGCGCGCCAAAATCAGCCGCAGCACCTCGCGCCGCGTCGCGCCCAGCGCCATGCGCAGCCCGATCTCGCGCCTGCGCGCCGCCACCAGGTAGGCCATCACGCCGTAGATCCCCGCCGCCGCCAGCAGCAGCGCGATGGCGGCGAAGGCCGCGATCAGCCAGCGCTGCAGCGACTGCGCCCCCACCGAGGTGTCGGCGACGCGGTTCATCGTGCGCAGGTTGTACAACGGCAGCGTGGGGTCGAGCGCGGTCAGCGCCCGGCGCGCCTCGCCCGCCAACGCCGCCTGCGGCAGCCGCGAGCGCAGCTCGATGTGAAAGGCGTTGTCCTCTGCCAGTTCGGGAAAGTACGCCTGCGGCATCGTGCGGCTGTTCAGCCCGAACACCGGCACGTCGCCCGCCACGCCCTGGATTGTCAGCCAGATGCCGTAGCCGCGGAAACGCTTGCCGAGTGGATTCTGACCCGACAGGAAGTGCTTGACGAAGGCCTGATTCACGATCACGCTCAGGCCGGCGGCCATAGGCTCTGGGCCGGCGGCGGCCTCCCAGCGCCGCTGCTCCGCTTGGGTATAGGCGCGCCCGGCGACAATCGGGATGCCCATGGTCTTGAAATAGCTCGGCGTGATCCGCGTCCACTCCACCAGCGTGCGCGCCGTCTCCGAGCGGCCAGGCAGGGTGATGTAGCCGTTCGCCCCGCCCTCGATCGGCAGCTCGCTGGAAAACGACACTGCCTCGACCCCCGGCAGCGCCTCGAGCTTGCCCAGGAAGGCGTGCTGAAACGCGATCACCTTGTCCGGCGAGCCGTAGGCGGCGGCCGGCAGCGTAACCCCGGCGGTGAGCAAGTGGTCGGGGTTGAAGCCCAGCGGCTGCCCCCGCAGCCGCGCGAAGCTCTGCAAAAACAGGCCCGCCGCGGCCACCAGCGCCATCGCCAGCGCGATCTCGCCCACGATCAGCGCGTCGCCCAGCCGCCGCCGCTGCCTGCCGGGCGTGGTCGCGCCGGCGGCCAGCTCGTCCGCCAGCCGCGGGCGCGAAAGCTGCAGCGCCGGCGCCAGGCCGAACAGCAGGCCGCAGCCCAACGCCAGCAATACCGTGAAGCCCAGCACCGCCCCATTCACGCCCAGCGGGTTGAACCGCGGCAGCGGAAACAGCGGCGCCGCGCTCACCGCGCGCACCGCAATCTCCGCCAGCAGTGCCCCGATGCCGGCCCCCAACAGCGCCAGCAGCACCGACTCGGTGAGCAGCTGCCGCAAGATGTGCCCGCGGCGCGCGCCCAGCGCCAGTCGCACCGCCATCTCCCGCTGCCGCCCCAGTGCCCGCGCCAGCAGCAGGTTGGCCAGGTTGGCGCAGGCGATCAGCAATACCATGCCCACCACCGCCATCAGCGTCCACAACTCGGCACGCTGATTCCGGCCCACCAGCGCGTCGCGCAACGGCGCCAGGTGCGCGCCGGTGGTGGCATTCGAATCGGGATATTCGCGCGCCAGCCGTGCCGCGATGGCGCTGATCTCGGCCTGTGCCTGGGCCAGCGTCACGCCTGGCTTCATCCGTCCGATGGCGCTGAAGCTATGGTTGCCGCGCGCACCCAGCACGGTCGGCGTCAGGCTCATCGCCGTCCACAATTGCACTTGCGGCTCCAGGCGAAAGTCGCGCGGCGCAACGCCGGCCACCGAGTAGGCAAGGCCGTTGAGCACGATCTTGCGGCCAACAACGCCGGGATCGCCGGCGAAGCGGCTCTGCCAAAATCCGTAACTGAGCACCGCAACCGGACCGTTGCCCGGCTGGCTCTCGCCCGCCAGGAAGGTGCGGCCCAGCGCCGCCGGCACGCCCAGCAGCCGGAAGTAGTTGTCCTCCACCGGCTCGGCGGTCACCCGTTGCGGCTGGCCGCCGCCGGCGGTGAGGTCCATGTTGCGCGGGTAATTGGCCAGCGCCATGCCGGCGAACAGCCGGCTCTGCCGCTGCCAGTCGGGAAAATCCGGCCCCGACAGCGGAAAGTTGCCCGGCGCCGACTCGGTCTCGTACATCCGCACCAGCTGCTGCGGCTGTGCGAACGGCAGCCGCTCCAGCAGGATCGCGTTGACCAGGCTGAAGATGGCGGTGTTGGCGCCGATGCCCAGTGCCAGCACCAGCACCGCCAGGGCGGTGAAGCCGGGCGCGCGCCGCAGCATGCGCGCAGCGAAGCGAAGGTCGTGGAGCACGTTCCGGCCCCTCCTGCCAAGCTATACGCATGAACCGGCGAAAAGTTGGCCGGTTACGCGCGGCAAAACCCGGCGCGCCGCTATTCCACGTGCAGGTCGGTCACCGGGCGCAACTCCAGCCCGCCCGGGCCGAACGCGGTGCCGGCGGTGACGACCACCGTGGTGGGGTTCGCCGGCGGCTTCAGCGTGTCGGTCACTGCGCCGAAGCGCAGCATCACGTCCTCGCGCAACTCGTCGTAGAGCGGCGACTTCGCGCCGCGGCCGGGAATGATGGCGTTGACCCGCAGCGCCGGATTGATCAACGACGACAGCTCCAGCCGCACCGCGCCGCCGTCGCGCTGCAACCCCACCAGCCGCGCCTCCACCCGCACCGTGGCGGGTGCGCCCGCGCCCGGCTGGAGCGCTAAAAGCTGCTCCACCGTCAGGAACTTGGCGTTGGCCGCGCGCAGCGGCTTCGTCCGCTTGCCGGTGAGGTCGGCCCAGGCGTGCTGCCACCCCTGGCGCAACGCCGGCCGGTGCCGCCAATAAAACCAGATCGCCGCGCCCGCCGCCAGCGCCAGGCTCAGCAGCAGGCATCCCAGGCCGCGCAACGACTGGCGGCGCCGTGCCA
>JAKAOE010000214.1 GCA_021823305.1 Acidobacteriota bacterium | reverse complement strand
CGGCCGCACCGCGCTGTGGGTCGCAACCGGCCTGGTCATTGCCTTCGCGGCGTTTCCTTATTATTCCGGCCCGGTCGCTCTGTCGCTTTTGCCGGGCGCCAGTACCGTGGCCGCTCAGCCCAAGGACGGAATCATGGAGTCCCGTTTGGCCATCGAAGGCATGGATTGCTCCGCCTGCGCGGTCGCGATCACCAACAACCTTAAAACCACCCCGGGCGTGGTGAGCGCCGAGGTGTTGTATCCCGCCGGCCGCGCCGTGGTGCGCTACCGCGCCGGCGCCGTAAGCCCGGCACAGCTTGAAAAAGCGGTGGCCGCGGCCGGCTATCGCAGCCATCTCATAGGAACGAAGAAAGCCGATTAGGAGACCACAATGAAAATGAAATCGTTTGCAAGAACGTTGATCGCCGTTGCCTTGTTCACGGGCATGTTGCTGGCCGCGACCACCGCGCGGATTGGCGTCAAGGGCATGACCTGCCAGATGTGCGCGCGCGGTCTCCAGGCCTCGCTCAGCCGAGTTGCGGGCGTCGAAAAAGTCCACGTTGACTATCAGCGCAAGCAAGTGGTGGTCGTCTACGACAGCCACCGCGTGACCTTGGGCCGCCTCCGCCGTTTGATCGAAGCGCAAGGCTTTCACCCCGTCAAGGCGACGATCCGCTAAGCGCCTCGCGAACCTGGAAAGCGCTGTGACCCCTCGGCAAGAGTGGACGTTGGACCTGGGTGGCATGACCTGCGAGCACTGCGCGCAGACGATTGACCGCGCCATGCAGGCGGTTCCCGGCGTCGTCGGGAGCCACACCAGTTTCGAGGAGCGGCGGTCGCGCGTGGTCGCGGACGCCACCGTCGCGCCCGAGATGCTGCGTCGCGCCGTGGAGGCCGCTGGCTACGCCGTAACCGGCCTGCATGCCGCTCCCGCTGCGCGCGAAGCCACCCCCGTTGTCCCGCCGCCCGCCGTTGCACGGCCATCCGCGGACCTGCTTATTGTCGGCGGCGGTTCGGCCGCGTTTGCCGCCGCCATCGCGGCGGCGGAGCTGGGCGCCTCGGTCACCATGGTCGAGCGGGGAACCCTGGGCGGGACCTGCGTCAACGTCGGATGTGTTCCCTCCAAAACCATGATCCGGGCCGCCGAGGCCGTCCATCGCGCCGCCCACAGCAACTTCGCTGGCGTCCATGCTCAGGTGGCGCCGGTCGCCTGGCGTGACGTAGTAGCGCAGAAGGACGAGTTGGTGTCAACGCTGCGCCAGGCCAAATATGGGGACGTGCTCGCCTCCTATCCATCCGTGAAGCTGATCGCGGGTAACGCTCGCCTCACCGCTCAGGGCGGCGTCACGGTCGCCGGTCAGCCCCTTCCCGCCGGCAAGGTGATCGTCGCGGCCGGGTCGCATCCGTGGGCGCCACCCATCTCCGGACTTGCGGAGACGCCATTTCTGACCAGCACCGGAGCTCTCGCGCTCACCGCAATTCCACGCCGGCTGATTGTGATCGGCGGTAGCGCGGTCGGCATCGAGCTGGCGCAGATGTTGTCCCGAGTCGGCAGCCAGGTGACGGTTCTTGAGGCGATGCCGCGGATCGTTCCAGCGGAGGATGCTGAGATTGGCGAGGCCCTGGCCGGCTATTTGCGCGATGAGGGCATGACCATACACACGGGCGTAACAGTGACTGGAGTGACAGGAGCCCCGGGAAATTATCGGGTGCGTCTCTGCGACGCCGCCGGAGAGAAGCTCCTGGAAGCCGAGCAGCTCCTCGTGGCGGCCGGGCGGCGGCCGAACACGGCCGGACTGGCACTCGAGGACGCCGGCGTCCGCCTCGGCGCCAAGGGCGAGATCGCGGTGAATGAATACCTCGAAACCAGCCGTCCCGGCGTCTACGCCGCCGGCGATGTCATCGGGGATCCCATGTTCGTATATGTGGCGGCTTACGCCGGCAAGCTGGCGGCGGCGAACGCGGTGCAGGGGAACGGCCAGCGCTACGATTTAAGCGCGCTGCCGCGGGTGACCTTCACCGATCCGGCCGTTGCCTCGGTGGGCCTGACCGAAGCCCAGGCGCGGCAACGTGGAGGCGGCGTTCGCGTCGCCACCCTGCCGATGTCCTACGTGCCACGGGCGCTGGCGGCTCGGGATACGCGTGGCTTGATCCGGTTGGTGGCGAACGCCAATGGCGACCTGCTGGGGGCCCATATCCTGGCTCCGGAGGCGGGAGAGATGATCGAGGCGGCGGCCATGGCCATACGCTTTCATATCCGCGTGGAAGAACTGGCAAACATGTTCCATCCCTACCTGACCAACGCGGAAGGCCTCAAGCTGGCCGCGCAAACCTTCACCAAGGATGTGAAAAAGCTCTCGTGTTGCGCCGCTTGAGCATCAGCCGCGCCCGGCGTGGGGTGATGGGCGGCTCACCACCATAAAGCTCAGTTTTCGCCCGGGCGACTCGCCGCCGCCGCCGTCCACGGCGTGCGCCCGGTGCGGCAGCGCAGGTCGCTGCTCACCCGGCAGAAGGTGTCGCCGCTCACCGCCCAGTCGTTGGTCGCCGGCTCCTGCGCGTCGTTCGGGAGTTGGTAGGTCAGCGTCATGAACGGAAACACCGCCCAGCCGCCGTCCGTGCCGCCGCCCGCGAACAGGCAGCCGCCTTGGTCGCACCCCGACGGCACGCCCGGCAGCGCCGAATCCACTTGCCAGTGCCGCCCGTCGCTCGAATACACCGCCATCGGCGTGGTCTGCGCCCCCTGCGTCTGTTTCCCGAAGAGATGAAAGTGCGTCGTGCCCGCGAAGATGCCCTCCAGCCGCCAGCCCTTGGGAAACGCGATCCGGTTCCAGTGGCTGCCGCCGTCGTTCGTGCTCATCACGACTTCCTGCCCGCCGCCCTTCGCCTCCGAGATCACCGCCGCGTGCTGCCCGTCCAGCGCCGCCACGCCCAGCGGCATGGTCTGGTTGCTGGCGAAGTTCCACGTCGCGCCGCCGTCGTGCGTCCACGCGATCTGGCTGCTGCTGATGCCGTAGCCGTCGTTGGCGTTCGCGAACGCCACCTGGCGCAGGCCGTAATACGACGACGAGGGGCGTTCCCCCCACGTCGCGCCGCCGTCGGAGGATCGCAGCCACGCCCGGCCCGTCCCGAACGCCCCCATCGCTCCCTTGCCGAAAAATGCGAAGGCGTACAGCATCTCGCCGTTCCGCTGCAGGTTGCGCACCGTCCAGTGGCGCCCCCCGTCGCTGCTCTCAGCCACCATCGCGTCCTTGCCGCACACCCAGAGCGTGCCGTTGTGCACCGCGATCCCCAGCGGCGCCGCCGGCAGCCCCACCGTCGTCCAGGCGTTGGCAAGCGTCACCGGTGGCACCGCCGGCAGTGGATTGGAGCGGTTGGCGTTGCCGCGGGCCGGCGGAGCGGCGAGCGCGGTCATCAGAAAGGCGGCGGCGAAAAACATTCCCCAAGGCTGCACTGATCGTGCCGCGCCTGTCAACCTGCTTTATGTCTGCAGGAAGTGCTGCAGGTAGGGATCGGGGTTGGCGCGCAACGTTTGGAGCTGTCCGTCGAAGATGGCGCGGTGCTGGTGCAGCACCAGAAACGACGTGGCGTGGTTCTCGGCGATCGAGGCCCGCAGCGCGTTGGCCTCCGGGTCCCAGCAGTGCGTCGCCATGAGAAAGCCGTCCTGCAGCCGGTGCGTCACCAGCAGCGCGGTCACCTTGTTGACGTCGCGCAGCCGGATGATCTGTTCCATGATGTTGGTCGCCGTGATCGGGTCCAGCCCGCCGGTGGGCGAGTCGTAGAGCAGGATCTCGGGCTCGGTCGACAGCGCCCGCGCGATCGACACCCGCCTCTGCATCCCGCCCGACAGCTCCGCCGGCATCTTGTCAATCGCCTCCTCCAGCTCCACCGCCGCCAGGCAGGCCCGCACCCGCGCCTCGATCTCGTCCTCGCTCAGCCGCCGCTCCTCCTCCAGCCGGTAGGCGACGTTCTCCCGCACCGTCAGCGAGTCGAACAGCGCGCTCTCCTGGAACACGATTCCGATCCGCCGCCGCAGCGCGTACAGCTCCGTCTCCGGCAGCCGGCTCACCGTTTCCCCCAGCACCTCGACCCGCCCCGCGTCCGGCCGCAGCAGCCCGATCGCCAGCTTCAGCACCACCGACTTGCCCGCCCCCGTCTCGCCCAGCAGCACCTTGGTCTCGCTGCGCCGCACCGCGAAGCTCACGTCCTCCAGCACCGTCTGCTCGCCGAAGGCGAGGTGGACATGATCGAACTCGATCAGCGTGGGCTGCGGCAGCGCCATCGCGGCGGCTCAGGAGCCGAAAATGCTGATCAGCACCCGGCTGATCAGGAAGTCGCTCAAAATGATCAGCACCGACGCCACCACCACCGAGGTCGTCGTCGCCTTGCCCACCCCGCGCGTGCCCCCGCGCGCCGACATCCCGTAGTAGCAGCCCACCGCCGCCACGATCGTGCCGAAGATCACCGGCTTGATCAGCCCCTGGCTGATGTCGGTCGCCGCCAGCGACTGCATCGCCGTGTACCAGTACTGCCGCGGGTCGAGGCCGAGCGAGAACACCGAGTAGAGAAAGCCCCCCACCAGCCCGCACAGGTCGGCGATGATCACCAGGAAAAACATCATCACGATCGTGCCCAGCAGCCGCGGCGTCACCAGCTTCTTCACCGGATCGGTGCCCAGCGCCCGCATCGCGTCCACCTGTTCGG
>JAKAOE010000213.1 GCA_021823305.1 Acidobacteriota bacterium | reverse complement strand
TGAGACGATCGGCGCGGATGGTGATGGTTTCGCCCGGACGCAGGCCGCGCAGCGGCAGCGTGCGGCTGGCGCGTTGCGGCGCGGACGGCGGCGTACCCTTCTGGTTACCGCGCGGCGCGGCGGCTTGCCCGGAAAGGCCATGACAAGCAGCCAGCACGGTGATAATCAAAAGTCTGGGCCTGAGGCGCATGGTGCGTGGTGGTTGGTCCGCGTGTTTCGTCCGTGTTGGTAGCTTAGCGAATTGTCCCGGTGACCTGCCCGAAATGCCAACGTGACGCCAGTGCCTGCGGCTGCCAGGCGAGCCTGTTGCCGCCGGCGCCGGAGTGGCGGCGGGAACTGCAACACCGGGTGGACGCCTACCGGGCGCGCCGGCGCCTCCCAACCGGCGGGCGGGTGCTCGAGTTTCCCCAGGAAGCGCGGATGCCGCGCCGCCCGCAGCCGCCGGAGGCGGAGTGGGAACCGCTGGCCGATCCGGCGCCGACGGCTCCGGCGCCGGCGGCGCGGGCGGAGACCGCGGCCGCCGTGGCGGTGGCGCGTGCCGAGTGGGAGCCGGCGCCGGTTACGGCGGCCGCCAGCGCGGTGAAAGTGCCGGCCCCGCCGCCGGAGGGCGAGCTGGCGGACGACGTGGTGCGGCTGCGGCTGGAACCGGCTCGCGGCGAGCGCCCTGGCGGGCTGCCGCCGGCGGCGGCGCGCGAGGAGAATTTCCTGCAGCTTCCCCTGCCGATGGCCGGACCGGCCGAGGTCGCGGCCCCGCCGCCGGCGGTGGCCCCGCGCGGGGTGCGGCTGGAAGCGGCCGTGGTGGATGCCGGGGTGGTGGGGCTGGCGGGTCTGGCATTCGCGCTCAGCGCCTGGGCCGCGCTCGGCTTTCCGGCGCCGCAGTTGCTGCTGCTCAAGCCGCTGTTGCCGGCGATTGTGCTGACGCCAGGGGTGCTGGCCGCCATCTATTTCATGATCTGCGCCTATGCCGGCGGTGGCACGATCGGGATGCACGCATGCGGGCTGCAGGTGGTCAACTTCGACGGCAGTCTGCCGCGGGAGCGGGCGGCGTTGCGGCGGCGCGCTTGGGCAAGCCTGATCTCGCTGGGCGCTTTCGGACTAGGCTACATTTGGGCTTATTGCGACTCACAGCAGTTGACATGGCACGACTACATCACGAGCACCTGCGTGGGCAAACCGGACGAGAGCGGCGGCGGAGCGCCGTAGCGGGCGCCGCGCTGCTGCTCGCCCTTGCCCTGCCCGCCGCCGGGCAAACCACGGTGGCGCGCTACGCCCGGCTGGAACGTCCCTCGATTCAGCGGACGGCCACGGTGCAGGAAGTTGGGTTCAGCTGGGAAGGCCTGCACTTCGTCCTCTTGCACGGCACGCTGGCGCTGGCCGCGGCCGCACCCGGCGGGCAGCCGACGGCGGCGGTGTTCCGCGGCGAAGGCATCCTCCAGGTGCTGCCTCCGGACGCGATCGAGGCGGTGCAGATGGAGCGATTCACCGGCCGCAGCCCGCTGGAGGCGGCGTTCACGGAGGCAGTCTTCCGGTTCGCGGATGGCGCCGGGTTTGTGAGCGCGCTGGGCCCGAAGGTGAACTTCCAGGCGGGCGGCGATGCGGAGGCGGAAAAGCTGCTGAAAGAGCGCGCGCAGGCAGGGGAAAAGGAGGGCTCGGCGGCGACGGCGCGGTTACTGGCGGCGCTGGGACAGCGCCCGGCGAGCCGGCTGTTTCTGGCGCAACTCAGGCTGCGGAACGGCGATTGGATTGCGGCGCAGTTCGATCCCAGCCGGCACGAGCCGCTGCGGGTCTACCAATGGCTCAAAGCCGGCGAGCAGCGGATACCGGAGATTTGGACCCAGTTCACGCCCGCGTCCGCGGCGGCGCCGCCGGCCGCACCGCGCCTGAGCGATTACGCCATCAGCGCGGCGGTCAGCGGGCATTTCGATCTGGCGGCGACGGCGGCGTTCCAGGTGACGGGGGCGGAGGGTTCGATTCTGCTGGGGCTCGATCCCGCGCTGGCGGTGGAGAGCGTCACGAGCCGCGGGGTGGCGCTGGACTGGCTGCGGCCGAAAGGCGCGGACTGGGTCTACATCGCGCTACCGGCGGCGGCGGCCGGCCAGGCGGTGCCATTGGAAGTGCGGTATCAGGGCAAGGCGCCGCTGCTGGAAGGTTCGGCGTCCGGCGAGGAGAGTTCGTTGCCGGGGTGGTATCCGACGCTGCCGCTCGATCCGCCGTGGGCATGGCGCGAGCAGCCGGCGACCTACGATCTGCGCCTGGAAACGGACAAGAAATACGCGCTGCTCGCCACCGGCGAGCGCGTCGGCCGGCAGGGGACGGGCTCCCGGGTGATCACCCAGTGGCGGTCGCCGGGGGCGGTGGCGCGCGCCGGGTTCGAGTTTGGCCAGGATCGGCAGGACAGCCGGCGGGTGACGCTGGCGGACGGACGCCAGTTGGAGGTGCGGCTGGCGGCGCCGGAGCACAACGACCCGGACGCGCTGCTGCCGCTGGCGGGCACGCGCCTGGTGAGCGTGCTCAACTATTTCGGCGGTGCGCTGGGGCCCTATCCCTTTCCCGTGGCCTCGGCCTACATCGCGGGCGTCAACAGCGAGATCGAGTTGACGCCGCCGCAGCCCGGGCTGGTGGCGTTTGATCCGCAATCGTTTCTCGACATCTCGCCGGAGATGAGCACGCTGGCGCCGGCGTTGAGCGTGGCCGGGCAATGGTTCGGCGGATGGATGCGGCCGGCGACACCGCACGATGAGTGGCTGATCGAGGGATTGCGCGCGTTCAGCGGGCTGATGTACGAGCAGACGCACGCCGGCGCCACCGTGTCGCTGGCGACGGTCCGTGCCTGGCGCTCGCTGCTGCTGCGCCCCGGGCGGGGCGGCGCACCGGCGCCGGTCGGGAGCGGGCCGCTGTGGCTGGGCGAGGCGCGGCTCAGCTCGGGCAGCATCGCGGGCCAGACGCTGCTGCTGGCCAAGGGCGCGTACGTGCTCTACATGCTGCAGCAGATGATGGCGGATCCGCGCAGCCCGCAGCCCAACGCCGCCTTCGACGCGATGCTGCGCGATTTCGTGAAGACCTACGGCGGGCAGGCGGTGACCACGGCCGAGTTCCAGAAAGTGGTGGAGAAGCACATGACGGCGCCGATGAACCTCACCGGCGATCACCGCATGAACTGGTTCTTCCGGCCGGCGATCCGCGGCACGGCCGTGCCCACGCTGACGTTTCGCGCCGCGAACGCGGGCATGGTGAAGGGCGTGGCGCAGGTGCGGCTGACGGTGTCGAACCCGGACGGCTGGGTGGGATTGCTGCCGGTGTACCTCTATCGCGACGCGAATACGTTTGTGCGCGGCGAGATGCCGGTTACCGGAAGCCAAGCGACGCTGACCGTGCCGGCGCCGTTCGTGCCGCGCTACGTCGAGGCGAACCGCATGCTCGACATGCTGGTGCACGTGCGGCAGTAGGCGCGTTCAGCGCGCCCAGTGCTGGTAGCCGCCGGCGGGCAAGGGCAGGCGGCGGCCGGCCTGGATGAGCCAGAGCTGGCGGGCGGGCAGGATGCGGCCGATCTGGCGCAGCGCGAAGCCGGCGGGCGGTTCGCGGCCGGGCGGGAGGGTGAAGAGCAGCTCGTAATCCTCGCCGCCGAAGAGGGCGCGATCGAGGGCATCCTGGCCGGCCGCATCGCACAGGCTTTCGGCCAGGATCTCGGCGCCGACGCCGCTGGCGCGGCAGAGATGGCGAAGGTCGGTGGCGAGACCGTCGGAGATGTCGATCGCGGCGGAGGCGCTTCGACGCAGCGCCTGGCCCAGCTCCCAGCGTGCGCGCGGACGGAGATGGCGGGCGCGGGCGCGGCGCTCGATGGCCGTGCGCGGGGAGCGGGCGGAGTGCACCAGTTCGCGGCCGAGCGCGGCTTCGCCCAGCGGGCCGGAGACGAAGAGGCGGTGGCCGGGCCGCGCGCCGCTGCGCAGCAGCGCCTGGCCGGCGGGCGCCTGGCCGGCGCCGATGACGTCGAGCACGATCCCGCCGGCGCGGGCCGCGGAGGATACGTCGCCGCCGATGAGCTGGGCGCCAGCCTCGGCCGCGGCCTGCAGCAACCCGCGGACGAACTGGCGCGGCCAGGCGGCAGGCAGGCCGGGCGGGTAGACGCTGGAGACGAGAAGCGCCAGCGGCTCGGCGCCCATGGCGGCGAGATCGCTGAGCGCGCGCGTGGCGAGGCGGCGTCCGCAGACGGCGGCGGGATCGCGGCGGCGGAGAAAATGGACGTCCTCAACCATGAGGTCGGTGGTGAGGACCAGATCGCAGCCGCGGCGCGGGCGCACGATGGCGGCGTCATCGCCGATGCCGAGGCGAATCTCCGGGCGGGCGGCGCGCGCGGCGGCGCGGCGAACCCATTCCAGCCATGCGAGTTCCGCCTGCATTGGCCGCAGAGCCCCGGCGCGAACGGGGCAGGGTTATTGTACGCCGCGCGGCGGAGCGGCGCGCGAAATGCCTCCGGGCGCGGATGCGTTGCGTTCCCGTCCGGACACCCGTGCGCTAAGGGGTTCCGCTGTTGCCGCGCGCGCAATTGGCGCGTGTACAATGAGGGCAGACTTCAACCCCGAGGTGAGCCGTTGTCCATGTGGAAGAGTCAAAACGAGCGGGAAGCGCCTCTGCCTCCCGCTAAACCCGCAGCTCCCAACCCGCCCGCGGCCCCCCTCGCTTCCCCAGCCGCCGCC
>JAKAOE010000212.1 GCA_021823305.1 Acidobacteriota bacterium | reverse complement strand
TCATCGGGCGCCGCTCCGGTCGCCCTCCGGGCTCCCTCCGCGGCGCCCGATGAACCTCTTTCTTCCTTGGACATGCGCTGTCTCCCTTTCCCAAATCATTGTCCAAGAAAATCGTGGGGCAGGAGACAGAATGCAGGTCGCGACCCAGTCGGCAGCCTCACACCGGCTAAAGCCCGCCTTTTCTAAGGCGCGAATCGCAAGCTGGCACCGTCGTGAAAGGTTATGCTCGCGCAGTGCTGTATTCGCTGAATAGCTAATATGGCGACCTGTGGCTTGGGCGTCAGCCAGCTTCGCGCCGCTCTTCCGTTGATGGCCTCCCCGCTTGACGCGCCGGCGAACCGCAACATCACTAATTGTATCCGCCGCGAACTGGGTCAATTCGGTTTCCGACAAGTCGGGGAGCATGCGCCAAATATACAGCGCAAATGTCCGCGCCGGCGCGCACCTGCCCTACTACTTGCCTATGAGGAACCAATTCCTGCCCCTCTCCGATGCCGCGCGGGAATACGGCGTATCCGTGCGGTGGCTACACACCCAGGCGCAAGCCGGTCGGCTCTCTCGGTTCAAGCTCTCCCGGCGCACATTGCTGAACAGGCGAGAGCTTGAATCGCTAATCCAGCAAGGGGGTCGCGCAACCCGCGTAGCGGTTTCCACCATCCCCGCCCGTTCACGAGGGGAGGGGCCACAATGAGTGCGGCGCGGATTGCTGTCAGTCCATCGTCGGTCGGCGCCGGGAGCGTGTATACCCTGCGAAGGCTCGCTTGGAAGCTCCAGGCCAGGCCAAACGCAAGGAAGTGCGGGCGCGTCCGAGTCAGACCAAAAGTCCAAATCTTCAAGGATGGGATTGAGGGGCGGGTACGATGCGAATCGGCGAGCTGCCCTGTCTGTGCGGACCGGCGCCTGCTCCGAGACGCCGATGAATTTGCCGAGCGAGTCCGCCTAGCCGGTTGGAGGGGGAAGCGTCTTCTAACCCTCTCATTGTCTTGGGCAGCCGGCGACTCCTTGGCGGAGATTCTAGACGCCCTGGAAGCCGATTGGCGACACCTGACCGCGGGAGCGCCTTGGGGCCGGTGGAAGACCCGCCTCAAACTTGATCATATTCGCACCAGTCATGAGTCGCACGATGGCCGCTGGCGCGCTGAGTTTCGCGTGGCGGTTTTCCTTGCGGGCGATTCCGCTGCTCAAGCCGAATTTGTGCTTTGGTTGCGCGAACGCTGCAAAAGTTCCGTCAAATTGATGTCGCTTGCCGGTGCCGGTGAGGTCGGACAGTGGCTAGCGCCCCGAGTCGGGACGCAACCGTCGAGCGAACAGGAATCGAGAGAGCCATGGGACCTGATCCGCGAGGATCCGGTGCGCTTTGCTGAGTGGGCTCTTGCGGCGTGCGGACGCCGCCGCCGATCTCTTAGCAAGCACGCGAGGGGAGTGCGCCCATTGGGGAAACTCTCGCAGGCCTCGAACTCCAATGCAGATTGGATTAGAACGGCGCCCGCCGAAACTGTTCAGCGACCAGCACCGCTCGCGGAGATTGAAGGCCTCCTCTGGGATGCAATAGTCTATGCGCCGTCATTCTCCGAACCCGCGCTCATAACAGCGGCGGTGCATGGCGGACAGAATGCCGTTGACCTGCTCACTCGCACCTGGCTTGCGGAGGTGCGAGCGCCGGCTGCCATATTCCCGTTGAAAAAGTTCAGATGCCATGTCGGCGATAGAGACGATTGACTGGCAGCGCATCGTGGCAAGCGCCCGTATGCAAGGCCTCGACCGCGAAGCGGCCGTCAGCGCTCTCCGCGCCCACTGGCCTCGCAAGCGCACCGGACGCCCGCCGCTGCCTGAGGTGAGCCGCGCTGTCGAGATGCGGCAGCAAGGAAGGCCATGGGCTGCAATCTACCCCGCCTGCATTCTCGGCTGGCACGCAATGGGCGAACACCATCGGCGACTCGCCGAAGCAGAACTTCGCTCGCGGGTTGCGAGCCGGCTGCGCCAGAGAAGAAGGCGGGCGCGGGTTGCGCTCAGAACATCACAGCCAGACGTTGTTCCATCTGGCTCGCCTAGCCCGTACCAGCGACAGTAGGCTCTACGGCCCCCAGCCGCAATTCTGACCAGGAGAAAGCACCATGCCAAAGAGTAAAGTCCGCCTTGAGGACCGGGTCGCCGAGCTCGAATCGGAAAACCAAGCCCTGAACGACAAGCTGGACGCGATCAGCGATCTGCTTGCGGACGAAGACGGGGACGAAGACGAGACCGACGAGGAGAGCGAGGACGACGACCAGGACTGACCCGTGCCCCCGGCCCGGCTTGCGCCTCGCGTTGGCGCAAGCCCGCCGCCGGGGGCTCTGACCGAAACCAGCGGTACCGGGCAAGGAAATGCTTGGTCGCCGGCTGCGATGCTTGCCACTGGTGCGGCGCCAATCGCGACCTCATGCCCCATCACCTGGACGGGCACGAGGAGAACAACGACCCGCGCAACCTGTTGCTGGTATGCCGGAGCTGCAATACGCGGGCTGGCATCGTGCTCCGCCGCGCGGGCATCGGCCGGTTGACCCGGCAGTACAACCCAGCTCAAGGCGGAGCCGAGAGCCTTGCGGAATGGATCGAAGCGGCCAGGGTGGCAACCGGCCAAATCCACCCCAGGGAGATGCCGCTCGAGAAGGCTATCGCCATCGTCCATGCCACGCCGCCCTACCGACGCTCCCAGTTTGCCGAAGAGATTTGGGCGATCCGCCGAGCGCGGGGCACGGACAAGACCGCGGTTCCGTTTTGAGGCCGCCGCGGGGCGAAGGGGCATGCTCAGGCCGGACCAAGGCGCAAAAGCTCACCAAAACCCCCACCAAAACTCTTCCCCGATGCCTCTGCGCGTGGCCACTTACCTCCGGGTCTCCACCAGCAGCCAGTCCCTGGACCCCCAGCGCCTTGACCTTGCCCGCTACTGCCAGGCCCGCGGGCTGGCAATGGTGGCCGAGTACACCGATGAGGCGGTCTCCGGCAGGCGCGACCGGCGCCCCGGCCTGGACGCGCTAATGCTCGCCGCCCGCCGGCGGGAGTTCGACGCCGTTGCTGTCGCCGCCCTGGACCGGCTCGGCCGCAGCACCCGCCACCTGCTCAACACGCTTCAGGAATTCGAGGACTTGGGGATCGCCTTCATCAGCTTGCGAGAAGGGTTCGACACCGGCACCGCGAGCGGCAAGCTGCTCATGACCGTGATGGCCGCCATTGGTGAATTTGAGCGGGCCTTGATCGTGGAGCGGGTCAATGCCGGGCTGCGGGCCGCCAGGGCCAGGGGGCGCGAGCTGGGTCGCCCGCGGCGTTTAGTAGACGTAGAGCTGGCAAGGATGCTGCGCGCCGAGGGGCGCCCGAGCAAGGAAATCGCGGCGCTGATGGGCGTCAAACTCCGGACCCTCCAGAGGGCGCTTTGGGTAAAGTCCCCAGCGATGCCCACGGAGCCTAAGCGGCCCGCGCGCGATTGAACGGCGCTACCCGGCCAGCCGGGTGAGCACCGACAGCAGGGACAAGCTTCAATTCGCACTCTGCTAGCGACGGCAGCCGTACTGCAAGTCGCAGGGTCGAGCGCGCGTCCGCCTCAGAATCGCAGGTAACAACCAGCGTTCCAGGCTGCCACTCACTTCCGGCAGGGGCCTTGGCGACTCGGATTTCGTATCGCATGCTCAGCTTCGCTCTCCTCCCGGGGGCATTCCCCACGCTACCCCCACCCGCGTGACCGGCGCACCGCCCGACTGGATGATGACGGCCTGGTCTTCCCGAATTTGGGCGGCACCAGCCGGAGCGCGCCAACCGCCTTTATTCGGCACTCCCGCTGGGGGTCGCGCAAACCGCGTTGTCTACAGAAGCAGCTCCCATCGGTACAACGCGGTAATTGCGACCCCCACTTCCTGACGGCTGCAGGACGGGATTGTTTGGGGCGAATGTCGCCGCCCGCCGACCGCCCCGCACGCCCCGGTGTGACCGCGCTAAGGGGCCACGGGCGAGTTGACCGGGTGCCAATGGCCGCGAAGCGGCCATGCAGACATCCCGGCAATCTCGTCTGGGGAGCGCGGGGGGCGGGGCGGGAGGCAGGTGTCCCATTCCGGCCCAGACGCACGCAAGGAAGCAAGCGCATACAGCGAGCGCACTGTGGGCGCCCGTGCGCGCGCCTATACATAGCATGTGATCCTCTCGATTCGAACCCGGTGCCTGCCGCCGCCTTCCGCGTCCCTAGCCGGCTCGCTGGGATGTTCGCGTGGCTGCTCCGCGGCCAATCACGCGCCACCCAGTCTCCCCGCCCAGGGAACCCTAACGCGGGTCACAGGCGGACGGGCGGCGGCGCGGCGAGCGAGGGCTGTGGGCAGCGCCGAGAGCCCGCGCCAGAAACCGTCCCGCCAGCGCTGCAAGGAAATGGCCCAAAGCCCCCGCCGAAGACGGGCAAGGAAACGCGCCTCAATCGGGTGATTTTGGCGTAGGCTACCACTCTGCTGCGGGCAGCGACTCGGCAAGTCGTTCGATCAGCAACTCGACCCGATCCTGTCGAGGCTGAAGCGGCCTGGGTTTGAGAACCTCTGAAACGGAGGGTCCCTCCACTAGCAAGTAAGCGTCCGCCGACGGCCGTGTAGCGGGCGAGAGGCTTTGGGCGGCAAGCTGCTGGAGTGACGAACGGGGAGAGGCCCAAGGCGCGGCGGGTGCGGCGCAGCGTGGCGGAGAAGCGG
>JAKAOE010000211.1 GCA_021823305.1 Acidobacteriota bacterium | reverse complement strand
ACTCGGGCATGCTCATCAGCCGCGGCGGCATCGCATCCCCGCCGATGGTCACATCCGGCCGCGCTGGATAATAGCCGGTCTTGGCGCGGAAGCCGCCTGCCAGCGCCGAGAACATGCACAGCGCCGCCGCGGTGCCCACCGCCGCCGGCAAGGCCAGCGCCCGGATCGCCTCCGACACCCGGATCCGCCAGTACAGCCAGCGCTGGTCACGCACCGAGTACTGTGACGCCGCCACCCGCAGCCGCAGCCCCAGATCCTCGGGCGCCGCCGCCACCGGCAGCGTCCGCATCTGCTGCCCCAGTTGCCCGTACTGTCCCAGCTTGAGCGTGCACTCGCGGCAGTGTTCAATGTGCCGCATCAGCGCCCGGCCGCATTCCGGATCCAGTTCGCCGTCCAGGTAGGACGACAGCAGCGGCGCCACGCCGCGGCACCCGGCCACGGCGGCGACGGCGCCCGCCGGGGACGGCGGCGCGGATTCCTGCAGCAGGCTAAGCATGTTCCACACTCCTGAAGGCGGGAGCGGCCGCCGCCGCGTGATCCCGCAGCCAAGCCTGGCGCAGCATCTCGCGTCCCCGCAGCAGCCTTGATTTCACCGTGCCGATGCGCGCCTGCACGATCTCGGCAATCTCGTCGTAGCTGAACCCCTCGATCTCACGCAGCACCAGCACCGCGTGAAACGGTTCCGGCACCTGCCCCAGAGCCGCCTGCAACTGGCGCTGCTGTTCGTGCCGCAGCGTCTGCCCCAACGGCGATTCCCCCGCCGCCTCCAGCCGGCTGGCCAGCGCCACCCCGCGCTCGTCGGGCTCCTCGAGCGAGGTTTCCCGGCGCTTGTGCCGGTGCCACCAGCGCCGGTGGTTGCAGGCCTCGTGCAGCGCGATCTGGTACAGCCAGGTTTTCACGCTGCTCTTACCCTCGAACCCCGCCGCCGACCGGAACACCTTGAGAAACACATCCTGTACGATATCGGCCGCGTCCTCGGGACTCGCCAGCCGCGCCACAAACCGGAACAGCGGCTGGTGGTAGAGCGCGATCAGGTAGTTGAACGCCTCCACCGAACCGGCGCGCAACTCGACCGCTAGCTCATGCTCGCCCGCCGGGGCGGCGAGGACGGCGCTCAAGCCGATCGTAGTGTCCTGGGTGCTCATGCCGGGGGGCGCGCCTCAGGCTTCAATTTACTACGATTCTGTAGACGCCGGAGCCGCCGGAATGTTCCCGGGCGGGACGCCCGCGCGTTCCTTTTCCATCAACTTGGCCTGCCGGATGTGGACATAGGCCGCCGCCAGGTAGGCGATCACCAGCCCCTGCCAGCCATCCCGGAACCCCTGTTTGAGGATGAACGTCCGGAAAAACACCAACGGCGGCGTCACCGCCAGCTGCCAGGCCGTCGCCCGCTGGCCCTCGCGGAACCGCGCCGCCGACGCCAGGTCGGTGTAGCGGTTCATCACCTCAATATGCTCGTGCAGGCTGCGCCGCGTAAAGTGCAGCAGGTCGCCCTTGAAATACGCCACCTTGCCCGTCACCTTGGGCTCCTCGTGCGGCGGCTCGCCGTCCCAGCGCGTCACCGCCCGCCGGTACAGCCGCGTCTGCCAGTCCGGATACCAACCCGAGTGCCGGATCCAGCGCCCCAAATACCAGGCCCGCCGCGGCATGCGAAATCCGTCCTGGCCGGTCCCCTGTTCCCGCACCCGCCGGATTTCATCCGCCAGTTCGGGCGTGACCCGCTCGTCGGCGTCCAGCACCAGCACCCAGTCGTGGGTGCACAGGCTGTCGGCGTAATTGTGCTGCGCGCCGTGGCTGGCGAAAGCGTGCTGCACCACCCGGCCGGTATAGCGGCGCGCGATCTCCACCGTGCGGTCGGTCGAAAATGAGTCCACCACCAGAATCTCATCCGCCCACCGCACCGATTCCAGGGCGGCGGCGATGTTATCCTCCTCGTTGAACGTGTTGACGCGGGCGGTGATCTTCACAGGATTAGCTTAAATGGCTTTCGCCCCGCGCATCGCCCATCTTGACAGCAGCCGGGTCTGGCGCGGCGGCCAGCAGCAACTGCTGCTGCTCGCCGGCGAACTCCGCGCCCGCGGCTATGAGCAATGCCTGGTGATCCGCCCGGGCGCGGTGGCGGACCGGCTGCGCGCCGCCGGCCTGAGCGTGCTCGCGCCCGGCCCTGCCGCCTGGCGCCAGCTACGGCGCTGCCACCTCGCCCACGCCCACGACGGGCGCGCCCATACCTGGATGCTCGCCGCCACCTGCCTGGCGCGCACCCGGGCCGGAGACAGCGGCGTGCGGCGCGTGCTTAGCCGCCGCGTCGCCTTTCCCATCCGCGGCCCGGCCTCGCGCTGGAAGTATCGCCGCCTCGATCTCGCCATCGCCGTCTCCGCCTGCGTGGCCGCGCAAGTGGCCGCCGCCGGGCTCGACCGCGCCCACATCGCCGTGGTGCCGGACGCCGTGGACCTCGCCGCGCTGCCCGACGCCGCCGCCGCCCGCCGCCGCCTGCGCGTGCTGGCCGGCATCGCCGAGACCGCGCCGTGTCTGGTCTGCGTCGGCGCCTTCAGCCCGGAAAAGGGCGTCGCCGACCTCATCGCCGCGCTGCCGCTGCTGCCACCGGCGTGCCAGTTGCTGCTGCCCGGAGCCGGCCGGCTCGAGGCCGGGCTGCGCCGCCAGGCGGAGCGGCTGGGCATGGCCGCGCGAGTGCATTTCACCGCCGCCCTCGCCGCCACGATGCCGGAGTGGGTCGCCGCGGGTGACGTTTTCGTCATGCCCAGCCGCGAAGAAGGCCTGGGCTCGGCTGCGCTGCTCGCCATGGCGCTCGAGCGACCAGTGGTGGCCGCCACCGCCGGCGGCGTTCCCGAGCTGATCGAAGCCGGCGTCACCGGCCTGCTCACCCCGCCCGGCGACGCCGCCGCGCTCGCCGCCGCCTGCCACCGCCTGCTGGACGACGCCGCGCTCGCCGCGCGCCTCGCCGCCGCCGCCCGCCGGCGCGTCGAACAACGGCATTCACTCGCCGCCATCGCCGATGCCACCCTCGCGGCCTACCGCAGCGCCGCCCCCAGCCTATGAGACTCCCCGCCCGCACCGCCGCCCTGCTCCTCGCCCTCGCCCCCGGACTCGCCGCCCAGGCGCCGGCCGCCGCGCCGCCGCCGCCCCGCGTGGTCCCGGTCGCCTGCCACACCACCGCCGGCAACTTCACCCTCACCGTGGTCCCCGCTTGGGCGCCGCGCGGCGCCCGGCGCTTTCTCCATCTGGTGGCGCTGCGCTATTACGACGGCAACGCCTTTTACCGCGTGGTCTCCGGTTTCGTCGCCCAGTGGGGCCTGAACCCCGATCCGCGGGTCACCGCCCAATGGCTGCACCGCACCATTCCCGACGATCCCGTGCGCCACGCCAACACCGCCGGCACCATCGCCTTTGCCGATTCGGGCAAGAACTCGCGCACCACCCAGGTCTTCATCAACCTGGGGGACAACCGCCGCCTGGACAAGCTCGGCTTCGCCCCCTTCGGCGAGGTCACCGCCGGCATGGGCAACGTGCGCCTGCTGGCCTCCAATTACGGCGACGCGCCCCCGCGCGGCCACGGCCCCGACCAGGCCTACATCATCAAATTCGGCGCGCTCTACCTCACCCGTTACTTCCCCCGTCTCGACGTGATCTATTCCTGCCGCGTGGCCGCGCCGCCCGCGGCCCCGGCGCGGCCGTGACCACCGCCCTGATCCTGCTCTGCGGCCTGCTCGCCGGCAGCTTCCTCGCGGTCTGCGCCTACCGCCTGCCGCGCGGCCTCTCGCTGGTGCGTCCGGGCTCGCGCTGCCCCGCGTGCGGCCATCCGCTGGCGGCGTGGGACAATGTGCCGCTGGTCTCCTATGCGCTGCTGCGCGGCCGCTGCCGCGCCTGCCGCGCGCCCATCGCCTGGCGCGACCCGCTGCTCGAGGCCGCCGCCGCCGCCACCTTCTACTGGAGCTGGCGCCGCACCAGCGGCGGGGTCGAGTTCATCCGGGAGGCGTTTCTGCTCGGCGCGCTGCTCGCGCTGGCCGCCGCCGATTGGGAGACGCGCCAGCTCCCGGACGAGATCACGCTCGGCGGCTGGGCCGTGGGCCTGGCGCTGGCCGCCGCCGGCCCCGGCTTCGTCCCCGCGCTGGCGGCCAGTTTTGGCGGCGCCGGCTTGGCCGCGCTCGTCGGCCTCGGCTATCTGCGCTGGCGCGGCCGCGAGGGCCTGGGCTGGGGCGACGTCAAGATGATCGGCATGCTCGGCGCCTTTCTCGGCTTCGGTTCCGGCGTGGTGGCGCTGTTTCTGGGCTCACTCGCCGCCGCCGCCGCCGGCCTGCTCCTGGCGGGTGCGGTGTTGCTGCAGCGCCGCCGCCGCGGCGCCTCCTGGCGCCGCGCGCGCCAGGCGACCGCCGTCTTTCTGGCGCGCGGCGCCCTGCCGCTGGGCGTGTTCCTCGCCGCCGGCGGAGCCGCGGCGCTCGCCTGGGGCCCGGCGCTCTGGCGCCTGTGGGTCGGGCCGTTCGCCGGCGGATGAGCAGTCCGTGCCCGACCCATTTCGAAGTATCTCCGCCGGCCAGCCGCAAGACCTCACCGCCGGCGCTTGGCCCAGCCGCCTGCACCAACCCGGCTATGGCAGCGGCCGGCGCGCGAAGACTAGAATAGCTGCCATGCCGCTGCCCGCGCCCGCCGCCTCCGACGCCTTGCGTCTCTCCCAGGAGGTGCTGCGCTTT
>JAKAOE010000210.1 GCA_021823305.1 Acidobacteriota bacterium | reverse complement strand
CGCGTTGTTCCTCACTCATTCCACCGTCCGCACCGGCCGCCATAGCGGGCTGCTGCTGCCCGAGGTCAGCAAGAGCAACATCAAGGGGTATACCCTCGGCGACTCGTTCTACTGGGCGGCGGCGCGCAACCTCAGCGTCACCCTGGGCGGCCAGTATTTCAGCGCCCGTGGCTGGGCCGACCAGTTCGCGGTGGACAGCCGCCCCACGCGCAACTCCGCCCTCGCCATTCAGCTCAACGGCGTCATTGACCGCGGCCTCGCGCTCGCCAACGGCGCCCGCCTCAAACAGGGCGGACAGGAACTGCGCGTCACCGCCGATCACGAAACCCCCGGCGGCTTCCGCACCGTGCTCGACGCCGATTACCTCTCTTCCTACCTCTACCGCCTGGTCTTCAACAACACCTTCGCCGGCGCCATCAACTCCGAAGCCATCTCCACCGCCTTCGCCGAAAAGCAGTTCGGCGGCCAGGACTTCGCCGTCATCGCCCACCGTTACCAGAACTTCCTCGGCACCAGCCCCCACGCCAACCTCTCTCTCGCCCAACTCCCGAGTCTGGACTGGAACGCCTACGCGCAGCGGCTGAGCCGCGGCGTACCGCTCTATTTTTCCTGGGACGCCAACGCCGGCCTGCTCGACCGCAGCGAGCCCGGCTTCGCCACCGGCCTCATGGAGCGCATGGATATGTCGCCCAAGCTCACCCTGCCGCTCGCGACTCCGGCGGGCGTCTTCACCGGCGACGTGTCCGTGGATTCGACCTATTACTCCCAGCGCCAGCTCGCACCCAATCCCTTGGGCAACGCCATCGCCCCCCAGTTGGGCGCCGGCAGCCTGTGGCGCGACTCCGCCAGCGCCGATCTCGAGTGGCGCCCGCCGGCGCTGGAGAAGGTCTATAACAGCCCCGGCGGCTTTCTGGGCGACCGCCTGGAACACGTCTTCGAGCCTCAGGTCGGCTTTCACTACACCACCGGCATCAACAACGCCAACGACATCATCCGCTTCGATTCCCGCGACATCCTCACCGACACGCGCGAAGTCGAGTACGGCTTCACCAACCGCCTGCTCGCCGCCGGCAAGACGCCCGGCCATTCGCGCGAGCTCATCTCCTGGACGCTGCTGCAGAAATATTTCTTCGACCCCACCTTCGGCGGCGCGCTCATTCCCGGCGCGCGCAACGAGTTCCTCACCACCATGCTGCTGTCGCCCTTCGACATTGAGGCGCTGCCGCTGCGCTTCTCGCCCATCAGCTCGGTGGTGCGCGTGTCGCCCTTTGCCGACTTCGATGGGGAGTGGCGCGTGGATTACGACAGCCACAGCCACCAGATCAGCGCCAGCGCCTTCACCGGCAACTTCCATTTCGGTAACGCCTTCTTCTCCGGCAGCCACTACCTGCTGCGCCCGCCGCTGGGGCTGGTCGGCGCCGGCCTGCCGCCGCGCTTCGACCAGTTGCGCCTCGCCGCCGGCTACGGCAACGCCGAGGCGCCGGGCACCAGCGTCGCCGGTTCGGTCGCCTACGACGCCCTGACCGGCCAGTTGCAGTACACCACGCTGCAAGTGACGCACAACTGGGATTGCTTCGGCATCTCGATGGAATACCGGCGCTTCTCGCTCGCCACCGTGCGCCGCGAAAACCAGCTCCTGATCAGCATTTCGCTCTCCAACGTCGGCACCTTCGGCAACCTCAAACGCCAGGATCAGCTCTTCTGAGGGCTTCGCCCCCGGGGTGGCCCCGGTCACAGGCGGCGCGCCGCGCCGCTTTATAATCAAATTTCGCGGCGCGGCCCCGAAAGCATCCGATGGTTCCGGCCTTTAACCTAATTTGGGCCCGGGTGGCGCTGGGCTGCTATCTCGGCGGCCTGGCGGCGGTGATCACCGCTGCGCTCTTCCAGGACGCGCGCCAACAGAACGCCGCCTTTCGCCTGGGGCGCGCCGCCATCGCCGCCGGCTTCCTGTTCCAGTTCGTCGGCCTGGTGGAGATGGCGTCCGGCGCGCCATGGCTGCCGGCCAGCTTTTACCGCCTGGTCACCGGGCTGCTGGCGTTCGTGATCGCGGCGTTTTTCCTGATGGTCTACCGCGCCTACTCGCCCCGCGCGCTCAGCCTGCTGGTGGTGCCGCTGATCTGTCTGCTCGCCTTTGCCGCGACGTTCAGTCCGGCCGGCCTCCACGGCGGGCCGTCGCCGCAGGCGCAGGCGCTGCTGCGCAACGGCTGGATTTATGTGCACATCGCGCTCATCCTGGTCGGCTACGCCGGCCTGATGGTGGCCGTCGGCAGCGGGGTGCTATACGTCATCGCCGAGCGCTCGCTCAAGTCCAAGCACGTGGCGGTGGCCGCGGCGCCGCGCCTGCCGGCGCTGGAGACGCTCGACGTGGTCAGCTATCGCGCTCTGCTCGTCGGCTTCCCCCTGCTCACCACCGGCCTGGCCATCGGCGCCTATTGGGCGGACGCGCTCTTCGGCGGCATCTCCTTCCGCGATCCCACCGTGTTCCTGGCGTTGCTTGCCTGGCTCGTGTACTTGGTGCTGCTGTTCGCCCGCTGGTCGGCGGGCTGGCGCGGCCGCCGCAGCGCCTATCTCACGCTGGTTTGTTTCGGGCTGGCTTTGGCCGGCTGGCTGGCCAACGGCCTCAGCCGCATGCACTCGCTGCTGCAGCCATGAGTGGGAGCTGACGCGCGCATGAGCCTCGTCCTGCTGGGCATCAGCCATCGCACCGCGCCGATCGAGCAGCGCGAGCGGCTGGCCCTGCCCGAAGTCGCGCTGCCGCAGGCGCTGGCGCTGCTCGCCGCCCAGCCCGGCGTGCGCGAGGGCATGATTCTGTCCACCTGCAACCGGGTGGAGATCCTCGCCGCCGCCCACGACGGCGAGCTGCCCGACCTGCTGCGCTTCCTGGCCTTGGCCACCGGCCAGGCCAGCCTGCCGCCCGAGGCCAGTTTCTACCGCCATCGCGACGCCGACGCCGCGCGCCACGTGTTTCGCGTCGCCTCCAGCCTGGATTCGCTGGTGGTGGGCGAACCGCAGATCCTCGGCCAGCTCAAGCAGGCCTTCGCCGCTGCGCAGGCCGCCGGCCTGATCGGCCCCGAACTCGAAGCCGTCGCCAGCCGTGCCTTCCACGCCGCCAAGCGGGTGCGTACCGAAACCGCCATCGCCAGCCAGCCGGTCAGCGTCAGCCAGATGGGCGTGGACCTGGCGCGCCAAATCTTCGGCACGCTGGCCCACAAGACCGTGCTGCTGGTCGGCGCCGGCGCCATGGGCCAGGAAGTGGCGCGCCATCTCCTGCGCCAGGGCGCGCACCGGCTGCTGGTGGCCAATCGCACGCCGGCGCGCGCGCAGGCGCTGGCGGCGAAGTTCGGCGGCGAGGCCATCGGCCTGGAGGAGGTGGCCGCCCAAGGCGAGCACGCCGATGTCGTCATCACCTGCGCCGGCGCCGCCACGCCGCTCGTCTCGCGCGCCGACGCGGCCCATTTCCTCGCCCGCCGCCGCGGCCGCCCCATGCTGTTTCTCGATCTCGCCGTCCCGCGCGACGTGGCCCCCGCCGTCCACCAGCTCGAAAACGCCTTCGTCTACAACATTGACGACCTCGATCAGGTGGTGCAGGCGCACCTCTCCGGCCGCCGCCAGGAGGCCGAAGCGGGCGAGCGCATCGTGCAGGCCGAGCTCGAGCTCTTCCAGCAGCGCTGGGGAGCGCGCGACGTCGTGCCCACGCTGCGCGCCCTGCAATCGCACGCCGAAAGCCTACGTGCCGCCGAGTGGGAACGCCTGCGCCGCCGTCTCGGCCCGCTCACCCCCGAGCAGGAGGCCGCGGTGGAAATGCTCACCCGCAGCCTGATGCAGAAGTGGCTGCACCGCCCGCTGGTCGAGCTCAAGGAAGCGGACACTCCCGGCCAACGCCAGCTCCTGGCCGATGCCATCCACCGGCTCTTCGGTCTTTCCCATGACTCCAAGGGCGAAGACTGATCGTATGGAAACCGCCCCTCAACGGCCCTGGCGCCTGGGCTCGCGCGGCTCCGCGCTGGCGCGCTGGCAGGCGCAGGAGGTGCAGCGGCGGCTGGCGGCGCTGGGCGAGACCGCCGAGATCGAGATCATCTCGACCCGCGGCGACCAGCGGCAGGACGTGCGTCTGGCCGAGATCGGCGGCAAGGGCCTGTTCACCCAGGCGCTGGAAGCCGCGTTGGCCGAAGGCCGCGTGGATCTGGCGGTGCACAGCTTGAAGGACGTGCCCTCGCAGCTCGACGCCGGCTTTGTGCTCGCCGCCATCCTCGAGCGAGAGGACCCGCGCGACGCGCTGATCGCCGCCCCCGGCACGACCCTCGAGGCGCTGCCCCGCGCCGCGCGCGTCGCCACCGGCAGCCTGCGCCGCCAGGCGCAGGCGCTGGCGCTGCGCCCCGACCTGCGCATCGAGCCCATCCGCGGCAACGTGGACACCCGCCTGCGCCGCTGGCGCGCCGGCGACTTCGACGCCCTGCTGCTCGCCGCTGCCGGTCTGAAGCGCCTCGGCTTGGCTGAGGCGGTGAGCGAATGGCTCGATCCCGCGCGCTTTTGCCCCTCTGCCGGCCAGGGCGCGCTGGCGCTGGAGGCGCACCGCGACCATCGCGGCGCGCGCGCGCTCGCCGCCCGCCTCCACCACGCCGAAAGCGGCGCGGCCATCGCCGCCGAGCGCGCCCTGCTGCGCCGCCTCGAGTGCGGCTGCCTCGCCCCGGTCGGTGCCTATGCGCGC
>JAKAOE010000209.1 GCA_021823305.1 Acidobacteriota bacterium | reverse complement strand
GTTTTGCCGCCTTCAAGAAACACGGCGCCGGGGCGGCTGGCGCCGCAAGTGGGATAGGCAAGTTGTCAAGCTGCCCGCAGCCGCGCGATGGTCAGACCGGCGGCCGGCGCCCTGAGGTAAGCGAAAGCGGAGCTTTCACCGGCAATGATCCGATGCGGGGACAGGCGAACGGGATGGCTCGGCCACCTTTTGCTTGCGCCGCGCCCTCCCGCCGGTCGGGCTGGCGGGGCGGCGCGAGGCTATGCCCAATACGTGCGGTCGAGGGTGAACACCGTCCACCCTCATCAGGCCCTCGGCTACCGCCCCTCGCTGGAGTTCCTGGCGGAACTCCAGCGGGGTGCTTCAACGAAAGGAACCGAACTGTAACGCATCACCTGGACGAGTGCAATGTATTGACATTCTATAGGACGACGTATAGAGTGCTGATATGGCCAACCCGCTGCTGCAGGGCACGCTCGATGTGCTCATCCTGAATGCAGTTTCCCTGCAGCCGTTGCACGGGCTGGGCGTTTCGCGCCGCATCGCGCAGATCACCCGGGGCGCATTCGAAGTGAAACCCGGCTCGCTCTTCCCCGCCTTGCATCGTCTGGAGGAAGCCGGCTATCTCGCGGGGGAATGGGGCGAATCGGAAACGCGCCGGCGCGCCAAGTATTACCGCCTCACGCGCGCGGGGCGCCGGCAACTGAAGGAGGAAACCGAACAGTGGCGGACGGTCGCAACCGCCATGGAGCACGCCCTGGGCACGGGAGGCGCGTCGTGAGGCGTGTGCGCGCGCTGTGGAACCACTGGCGCCATCGCCGGCGGCGGGAAGCGGAGCTCGAGGAGGAGATTGCCGCCGCCGCGGCGATCTTGCGCCAGGAACAGGAGGCCGCCGGCGTGGACCCCGCCGCGGCGAAGCGGAACGCGGCGATGGCGCTGGGGGGCATGGAACAACTCAAGGAGCGGGTACGGCAGGTGTGGGCGGGCGCGTGGCTGGACGCGCTCGGCCGCGATTTGGCTTACGGCCTGCGGCAGTTGCGGCGCAATCCCGGATTCACGGCGGCAACCATCCTGGTCCTAGCGCTGGGCATCGGCGCCAACACAGCGGTTTTCAGCGTCGTTGACGAGGTCTGGCTGCGTCCGCGGCCGGTGCCGCAGCCGGAACAGGTGGTGCGCGTCTTCACTAGCGACCGCAGCAGTGGCGGCGAGGTGGCGCGCGGCCCGAGCACCTATCTCGACTATGAAACCCTGCGCCGGGACGCGAAGTCCTTTTCCGGCATTTCCTTCCTGCAAATGCGCGGGGCTCTGCTGGATTTGCGGGGCGGGACCCGGCTGATGGACGTGGCGGTGGTGGGCGACAACTTTTTCGACCTGCTCGCGCCACGGGCCGCCGTCGGACGCGTCTTCACGGCCGCGCAGGCGCGTTCGCCGGGAGCCCTAGTGGCGATGCTGAGCTATCCCTTCTGGAACGACCAATTCGGCGCAAATGCGGGGCTGCCGGGCAAGGACATCCGGCTCGACGGCCAGCCGGTCAGCGTAGCCGGGGTGCTGCCGCGCGGGTTCAGGGGCAGCGAGCCGCTCGACACCCCGGATGCGTGGATCCCGATGAGCACCTGGAGCAAACTCACCGGCGAGCGGCCCACGGCTGTCACGGGCTGGTCGAACCCGTCCGATCTATTCGCGCGCCTGCGGCCCGGAATCAGCCTGCATCGGGCCAACGCCGAGTTGGCCGTGATCGCCGCGCGGCTCGCGCGCACGCATCCGAAGACCAACGCCGGCCGCCGCATGATCTGTTTGCACGAGAGCCAAGTGCAGGGCGATGGGGTCGAAGGCTGGTCGCTGATCCTACTGGCGATCTCGGCCCTGGTTCTGCTGATCGCCTGCGCCAACGTCGCCTCGCTGATGATTGCGCGCGCCCGCCACCGCCGGCATGAATTCGCCCTGCGCGCCGCCTTGGGGGCGAGCCGCACGCGCCTGCTGCGGCAGCTTCTTACCGAAGCGGCCTTGCTGGGCGCCGCCGCCACCGCGGCCGCCATCGCGTTGGGCGGCTGGGCGGATGCCGTCTTGCCGCAGTTGTTACCTCCCATCGACATGGGCTCTACCACGCCGATCGACGCGCACCTGACTCCGCGCGTACTGGGATATTGCCTCGCCGCGGGGCTGTTGTCCGTCGTCGTCTTCGGCGTCGTCCCGGCGTGGCGGGGATCGCGCCTCCCGCTGGCCGGCGCGATCCAGCAGAATGAGCGCACCGGGACGGTTCGCGCCAAGGCGCGCAGCGCGCTGGTGGCCGCCCAGGTGGCGCTGTCGCTCGTGCTGGCGATTTCGGCCGGGCTACTGGTGCGCTCGCTGTGGAATATGGAAGCGGCCAACCCCGGCTTCAACGCGCACCAGAACATGCTGGTTCTGGACTTCGGCGCGGATTTCTCCAAACCCACGGCCTATCGCGCCTTCGTGGACGAGGCACGGCGTCGAATCGGCGCCATCGCCGGAGTCCTGGGCACCGCGGTTGCCATGCGCGTGCCCTTCGGGCTGAGCGGCGCCGGCGCCACGCGCAACGTGTTTCCGGCTGGCGCGACGGGCGTTGCCGCTGCGCATGGAATTCCGGTGGGTGTTGACCCGGTCAGCAACAACTTCTTCGCCATGCTGGGCACGAACCTTCTGCGCGGCCGCCCGATTGCCGCGCACGACCTGCGGACCGGCGCGCGCGTGATGGTGATCAACCAAACGATGGCCCGGCGTTTCTGGCCGCACCAGGACGCGGTCGGCAAGACCATCCGGGTGGGCGCTGCCGGTGGAACGATTTACAGGGTGATCGGCATTGCGCAAGACAGCGTGAACGCGGACTTCATGGAGCCTTCCGAGCCCTACTTCTACGTTCCCCTGGGTCTGGCGGACTACGGCGAACTGGAAATGGTGGTGAAAACCGCTAGCAACCCCTCGATCGCCGCGCCCGCCGTGCGGCATGCGCTGCTCAAGCTCGATCCGGGCTTGACGATCATCTATTTCGCCACGCTGCGGCAGCATGTTGCCGGCGCGATGGCGGATGAACGGGCGAGCGCAGAGCTGGTGACGCTTCTGGGCGGCTTGGGACTCCTGCTGGCGTTGGTGGGCATCTACGGGCTCACGTCGTATGTTGTTGGAGGCCGCAGCCGGGAGATCGGGGTCCGCATGGCGATGGGGGCGACCCGCGCTTCCGTGCTGCGGCTGGTCATGGCGCAAACGCTGGGGTTGACCGCCACGGGACTGGCGGCCGGTCTGATCGTTGCCTTGCCCATTACCGGCGTTCTGCGGGCCTGGCTGTACGGCGTAGGGCCGCTCGCCGTCCCGGTGTTCGCCGTGGTCGCGGCGGTACTCATCCTCGCGGCCTGCTGCGCCGCAGCCGGCCCGTGGTGGCGAGCTGTCAGCACTAATCCGGCAGAAACACTTCGCAACGAGTGACACAGGCGCGCCGGTGCGATCGCCGCAGCGCGCTTACGCCCAGTACGTGCGGTCGAGGGTGCGGTACTGGATGGCTTCGGCGAGGTGGGCGGGGGCGAGGGTGTCGGCGGCGGCGAGGTCGGCGATGGTGCGGGCGACCTTGAGGATGCGGTCGTGGGCGCGGGCGCTGAGGGCGAGGCGGAGCATGGCGCGCTCGAGCAGCTGCTCGCCGGCGCTGGAGAGCTCGCAGTAGCGCGCCACCTGGCGCGGCGTCATCTGGGCGTTGCAGAAGATGCGCTCGGCGCGGAAGCGGGCGAGCTGGCGGTCGCGGGCGGCGGCGACGCGCTCGCGGATGCGCGCGCTGCGCTCCTCCTCCGGCGCGGCGCTGGCGCGCAGCTCCTGATACTTCACCGCGGGCACGTCGAGGTGGATGTCGATGCGGTCGAGCAGGGGGCCGGAGATGCGGGCGGCGTAGCGCTGGATCTGCGGCGGGGTGCAGTGGCACTCGCGGGTGGGATCGTTGAGGTAGCCGCAGGGGCAGGGGTTCATGGCGGCGGCGAGCATGAAGCGCGCGGGGTAGGTGATGGCCTGGGCGGCGCGGGCGATGGTGACGCGGCCGTCCTCGAGCGGTTGGCGCAGCACCTCGAGGACGGAGCGCGGGAACTCGGGCAGTTCGTCGAGAAAGAGCACGCCGTGATGCGCCAGGCTGACCTCGCCGGGGCGCGGGCCGGCGCCGCCGCCGATCAGGCCGGCGTCGGAGATGGTGTGGTGCGGGGCGCGGAAGGGGCGGCGGTCGAGCAGCGCGGTGCGGCCGGCGGCGTCCTGGGCGAGGGTGCCGCTGACGCTGTGGATTTTGGTCGCCTCCAGCGCCTCCTCCAGCGTCAGCGCGGGCAGGATGGAGGGGATGCGGCGCGCCAGCATGGTCTTGCCCGAGCCCGGCGGGCCGATCATCAGGATGTTGTGGCCGCCGGCGCAGGCCACCTCGAGCGCGCGCTTGGCCGTCTGCTGGCCCTTGACGTCGGCGAAATCCTCGCCCGCGGCGCGCGCCGCCTCCAGCGCCCGCGCCGCGTCCACCCGCACCGCGACCGGCTGCGCGATGCCGTTGACCCAGGCCAGTACCTCGGGCAAATCGTGCGCGCCGCAGACCTCGACCCCCTGCACCACGGCGGCCTCGGCGGCGTTGGCGGCGGGCAGGATGAGGCGCCGGATGCCGCGCTCGCGCGCCATGATGGCGATGGGCAGGCTGCCGCGCACCGGGCGCAGGCTGCCGTCGAGCGCCAGTTCGCCAACGAAGAGCGCGTCGTCAATGCCGTAGCGGCCGTGGCCGGCGTCGCCGTTGCCGTTCCGCGCCGGCGCGCCGC
>JAKAOE010000208.1 GCA_021823305.1 Acidobacteriota bacterium | reverse complement strand
AGCGCACTGCAGCCGGCGCGCCGTGGCGGACCAGGCGCGGGAGATCGCGGCGCCGCGGTCGGCGTCGCCGAGCGCCGGCAGAAACTCGGCCGTATCCGCCCCGATCATCTGCGTGGCGAGATGGAAGTCGCCGCTGACGATCAGGCGCCCGATCCCGGCCGCATGGAGCCAGTCCAGGGCGCGGTTGAGTTCGGCGTCCACATCGCGGTTGTAACTTTCGCGCGCGATGCTGACCACGCCGACCGTGCCGTCGTGTTCGGCGTTGACGTAGAGTTGCTGCCAGGGCGCCGACGCGACCGCCGCGAGCGTGTCGGGATACCACGGCCCGCCGGCCGCCTCGGGATGGAGGCGGTGGTAGGCGGCGACGCGCCGCAGCGCGGCGTCGGGCCCGATTTCGCGGATCACCGCCAGAATGCCGCGGCGGAACTGGGCGCAGAGTTCGCCGATGGCGTTGATGTGCGTCAGGTGGGCACGCCGCTCGTGCAGCAGCAGGCTCGTCATCTGGATCAGAGCGCCCAGAACCCAGTCGTGCAACACCTCCTCGTCCCGCCCGGTGACCGCCCAGTCGACGAGCGGCCGGAGGTGCGCCGGGGGATACCAATTCTGCCCGCTCTCCTTGCGCTGGGTGAGTTCCGGCGTGGGCGCGAACAGCGGGCCGTAGTGTTGCGACAGGTGATGCAGGCACGACCAGGTCAGGAAATTCGCCCCCGTGGCGCCGATGACATCGTGGGCGCGGAAAGGATTGGGGCCGAGCGCGCGGCGCACGAGCTTGTCGCTCTTCCAGTAGGGCAGGTTCGAGGCGCGCTGATGGCGCAGCGCCGCCAGGGTCAGGCCGCAGAACAACACGTCGAGCACGAACGACCAGTGGTCGCTCACCGGCACGGGCACCAGGCCGATGGCCCAGAGCAGGCGGGTGAAGGCCGACGGCTGCTCCTCGACGATCTCCCACACCTTGTTGATCTCGTGCGGGAAGGCGGGGTGGGCGATGCCGACGCCGAGCGCGTGGCTGGGGAATCCCGAGGTGACGGAGCGGATTTCGATTTCCGGGAAAGTGTCGCGGAACACGCGGTAATGCGCGCGCTTGAGTTCGAGCACCTCCGGAATCGCCTCCAGCAGAACGCGCGGGCGCAGTTCGTGGAGCGGCTCCGGCAGGGTGCGCCCGTCGTAGTGGAGGCGCACGATGCCGGCTAGGATGGCGCCGGCCTGGGCGGTGCCGAAGGCGCGCGTCAGCCCCGGAACCTGGCGCGCCAGGCCGTCGGGCGCGCCAGGCAGGTCGAGGCCGACCAGCGTGACGCCGTAGCGCGCCAGCCGCGATCCGAGCTGCACCGCCTTGCCCGCGCCGACGGTTCCGCCCACGCCCGAAATCACCAGGCTGCCGCGCGCCGCCGCGGGGCCGAACACCTCGCCGACGGCCGCGGCCGCGTCCAGCGGCAGTCGGCCGCGCCGGAAGATATCGAACACGCTGCCGAGTCCCAGCGTTTCCAGCGTGGATGGCCGCATCGCGTTCATTGCGCACCTCCCCGGTCGGTGACCTGGAACACCGCCGCGATGCCGACGTCGCCGGCGGCGCAGCCGAACACCAGGACGTAGCCGCCGCCCAGTTCCACCGCTTCCTCCAGCGCCTCAATCGTCACCCGCGTGAGCGTCGGCCCCTGGGGATGGCCCCAGACCAGCGGGCAGCCGGTGTTGTTCATGCGCCGCCAGTCGCACTGGAGCCGGTGGGCGAAGATGACGTCGTTGACGGCGAAGGGATTGTGGTCCTTGATGACGGCCATCTCCGCCATGCGCAGCCCGGTGCGCGCCAGAATCTGCTCCACCGCGAGCGCCGGCGCTTCCGGCATGAGCCCGGGGGCGGCGCGCGTTTCCGCCTTGGCCACGATCCGGATATCGATCTCCGGGCGCGGGCTGATCTCGGCGGCGTGCGCGCGGTCGGTCACCAGCAGCGTCGCCATGCCGTCGGAGGCGTGGGTCTGCGTCCCGGCGGTGACGCAGGTGTCCAGCTCGCGCATCGCCCGCAGGGAGGCGAGGGTGACGTCGCGCACCCCGAGGTCGGCGTTGATCCACCCCATGGACTTGCCCTGCACGTTCAGCAACTCCAGCGGGACCAGAACCTTGTCGAGGAAGCCGCGCTCCTGGGCGGCAAAATACTGGCGATAGCGCAGCGCCGTCAGCTCGTCGACTTCGCCGCGTTCGATCCGGTACTTCCTCGCGGCCTGGCCGGCGCAGGCGAGCATCGCGCGGCCGGTGGCCGGATCGAAGCCGAAATTGTCCCAGACATCGGCGAGCGGCACGGTGCGCTGGTAGGCGCGGCGCTCGGGGAAGACACCGACCGGGGAATCCGAGGTGCGGTCGAAGGTGAGCACGCCGACGACGTCGTGCGACCCGCTTTCCACCTCCGCCGCCGCGGCCAACACCGCCTGCAGCCCGGTGGCGCACGCCTGCTCAAGGTGGTAGCCGGGAATGCGCAAATCCATGCAGCTCGCCACCAGCGGCGCCGTCCAGAACTTCCAGTGCCAGGGGATGGTCGAACCCAGCACCAGAAAGTCGAGCTGCCGCCGCGGCACGCCGCGCAGCCCCAGGATGCGGTTCATCGCCTCGCCGGCGAACTGGCCGATGTTCACTTCCGCCAGCGGCGACGTCTGCCACGCGGGGAAGTAGCTGCTCCCCCACGTTCCATAAGGAATGCGGGCTCTCCGGTACGCTGCCGGTGCGTCACTCATGTCTGTTCTCTCCCAACTCCCGCCATGACTCCTCCACGAAAACGTCCATCATGCTTCTGCGATAGGAGAGCGGCAGCAGGTCGTTCTCCACGGTCTTGCATTTCCGCCGCGCCTCCGCCTGCAGCTCCCGCAGGCTGGCCTCGCCCGCCGGCGCGCACACCAGGATGGGGGACATGGACACCCCTCCCAGGCAGAGTCGCACCCGCCCGGCCGCGTCCCTCGCCGCGGCCACGGTCAGCGAGGTATAGTCCACGCTGTCGCGCCGGCGCAGCTTGCGGTACCACCAGCGCTCGGGCGGGTGGGCGAGGCGAATGGCGGTGAGGATCGCGTTGTTTCCGGGGCGGGCCCGGGGATCGAACCCGCCGGCGGCATAGAGGTCCTCCAGCGCCAGCTCGCGCGCCGCGTGCGCGTCCCGCAGCACGACGCGCGCCTGGAGCGCGATCAGCGCCGGCGCCAGGTCCGACACGGCGCGGGAGTAGCACTGGCCGCGCCCGCCGGTCACGAGGCAGGCGTCGCCGCTGTTGCGCAGGCATGAGCCGGCCGAGTCGCGCCATGCCGCCGACTGGTTATACGAGGTGCAGCGGTTGGCGACGAGCAGGTTGCCGCCGGCGGTGGCGGTCATGCGCAGCACCGGCGTGCCGACGCTGGCGGCGGCCTCGGCGATCATCGGGCACCAGCGCCGCGCCGCGGCGGACGCGGCCAGTTCCGCCAGCGTGGTCATGGCGCCGATTTCGAGCCCGTCGCGGCCGGCCTGCACGCCGCTCAAGTCCCCGATCCCGCTCAGATCGATGATCAGCGGCGCAGCCTCCAACTCCTGCTGCAGCCGCAATTGCAGATCGGTGCCGCCGGCCGAGAACACGTAGCCGCCGGCGTGCGCCTCCGCCAGCGCCAGCGCTTCCTCCAGGCTTCCGGCCACGACGTAGGCGGCATCAGCCATGGCCGCGCTCCTTCTCCCGCAGCCTGGCGAGCACGCGGGCGGGGGTCATGGGAAGTTCGAAGAGGCGGATGCCGACCGCGTCGAAGATGGCGTTGCCGATCGAGGGCAGCACCGGGTGGATCGGCCCTTCGCCGGCCTCCTTGGCGCCGAAGGGCCCCTCGCGATCGTGGCTTTCCACGATGGTCACATCCATCTCCGGCGTGTCGACGGCGGTGGGAATGTGGTAATCGGCGAAGCTCGCGTTGACGATCCGGCCCTCGTCGTAGACCAATTCCTCCGACACGGCCTGACCCAGGCCCATATGGATGCTGCCCTGCATCTGCCCTTCGACCGCGAGCGGGTTGAGCGCCCGGCCGCAGTCGTGCGCGCTCCAGACCTTCACCACGCGCACTCTGCCGGTGACCGGATCCACCACGACCTCGCTGACGGCGGCGCCGAAACTGTACGCCGGGCTGAGGCCGGCGCCCGCGCCCTTGAAGTCGCCGCCCATCTTCGGGCTGATGTAGTGCCCCGATTCGACGAACGCCCCGCGCCCCGCCAGCGCGATTTCCACCGCTTCCTCCCAGCCCGCCAGGGGCTGGCCGCCCTCGGTCAACAGTTGACCGTCGCGGAAGACGATCGCCGCCGCGGGCACGCCCTTTTCGGCGGCGACCGCGGCGGCGATCGCCCCCCGCATTTTCTCCGCGGCGTTGCGGCAGGCGTTGCCGGCCATGAACGTCACCCGGCTGGAATAGCTGCCGAGGTCCACCGGCGTGAGGCGGGTGTCGGCGGACTCGACCTGGACGCGCTCCAGCGGCAGGCCGAGGGTTTCGGCGGCGATCAGCGCCAGCACGGTATCGCTGCCCTGGCCGATGTCGGCGGCGCCGCTGAAGACCACTACGCGCCCGTCAAAGTCGAGCTTGACGTGCACCACCGTCTGCGGATACCGGTTCCAGAGGATGGGCAGGGCGCTGCCGCTGATGAAGAAGCCGCAGGCGACGCCGAGGCCGCGGCCGTAGGGCAGCCGGCCGTGCCGTGCATCCCATCCGGAACGGGCGCGCACGGCGCGCAGGCACTCGCGCACGCCGTTGCTGGTGATGCGGAACTGGCCCACGGTGAGCGTGTCGG
>JAKAOE010000207.1 GCA_021823305.1 Acidobacteriota bacterium | reverse complement strand
GTCGCAGTCGGCGTAGCCCTTGTCCACGCAATGGGCGAACTGCTGCGCCGCCTGCGTGGACTTGCCCTGCGAGGCGTAGACGTGGCCCAGGCGGTCGTAGGCGCGCAGGGCGCGCGGCGAAGCCTTGAGCGCGGCGCGCGCGGCCTGCTCCATGTGCGAAGCTTCCCAGCTCTCGCCGGCGTCGGGCAGGTTGCCGTATGCCTCCGAGAGGTTGAGCCAGATGGCGGTGGCGCGCGGCGCGAGCCTAACGGCGCGCCGCAGCTCCACCTCGGCGTGCGCGGCGTCCTCGTCCTGCAGGCGGCGGATCCCATCCACCCACAGCGCCACCGGATCGTTCGGGTCGCGGGCCAGGCGCGCCGCGCCCCAACTGGCGAGCGTGGGCGGCGCCGGCAACAGTTGCGGCGCCGCGCCCAGCGAAGCGCCGGCGGGCAGCGTGGCGGCGTCGGTGAAGCCTGCCCGGACGCCCGCCGCGGGGCCCTCGGCGGGCCGCAGCATGAGGTCGAATTCGCGGTCGGCTTCGCCGGCCAGCTTCACCACCACCCGGTTCCAGCCCGGCTGCAGCCGCACGGCGCCGGTGGCGACGGCGGTGTCGTAACGCGACCGGCGGTCGCGGCGCAGCACCAGCTTGCCGTTGATCTCCAGCGCGGACGAGGCTGGCGAGTACAGCCGCAGCAGCACCGCCACCGGCGCGCTGACGTGGACGTAGGTGGTGGCGAAGTCCACTCCCTGCGCCGCCCAGTCCACCGGGAAGTCCACGCCCTGGCCGATATCCTCGTACGGCTGCGGCGTGCGCGTGGAGGGGCCGCTCACGCCAGCGCCCAGGTCGGAGGGGTAGGCGGCGGCGATGCCGCGCTCGATGGCGAAAACGTGGTCGTAGCCCAGGTTCTGCCATTCCCCGAACGGCCCCCAGAGCTGCCAGTGCGCCAGCCGCCCGGCAAGCGCCATCGCCCCCGGCTGCGTCAGCTCGATGCCGGGCGCGTGCACGGCGGCGAGCAGCGAGCGGCCCAGCATGTAAGGCGTGGTTGGGTCGCGCAGCGGCTCGCTCAGCAGGCGTTGCAGCGTGGGCACCGCGTCCAGCAGCGTGCGCCCCTCGTTCTCGAGCTGGCCGCTCAGGGTGCGGACCGCGAGCTCGGTGGCGGGATCGTCCGGCGCCAGCCGGGTGAGGCGCAGCGCGGCGCGCAGCATCTGCAGGTCGTGGCCCTGGATGTAGGCGGAAAGGAACTGCAGGAAGGCCCACTCCGCGCCGGGAGCGGGGCGCAACAGCGCGCTTTCGGCCGCCGCCTGCGCCTCCGGCGGACCATAGAAGAGCTGGATCCAGCGCGCGTCGGCGGCGCCCGCGGGGCCGCGCTCCTGGGCCGTGCGCAGCGCGGCGGCGTAGCCGTGGGCGGCGACCCGCGGCAACCGGTCAAGCAGGCTGGGCGGGGCCTGTCGCGGCAACTTGGAAACGCCCTGGGCGCCGGCGGGCGTCTTTTGCCGGGGACCGAAGCTCGGCCACAGCCCGACCAGCGGGAGGGCGTCCCAAGTCAGGGGTGGCCGTGCCACTGCCGCCAGCGGCGCCAGCAGCGCCAGCGCCAGCAACGGACTGCAGAGGCGGAGGCGGTTCATGGCTTCGCCGCCCCTCCTTGCAGCGTGATCGGCCGGCTGAGCGTAGCATCCACCTGCGACCAGAAGGCGCGGAAGGCGGGATAGGCGGCCGGTGCGATCAGCGACTGCGTGGTCTCGATGCGGCTCTCCACCGACAGCACGTTGCCGTTGACGCCGGCGGCGGCCTGAAAGTCGCCGAAGGGCTGCTGCAGGCTGGTGGCCGGCGGCAGCGCCGCCGCCTGGAAGCCGGGCGGGAGGGCCAGGTGCATGCGTTCGATCAGGATGCGCGGCGGGCCGGTGAGCACGTCGGTCTTGCGCGTGGCCAGCGCCGCCATGCTCGGCAGCCAGGCGCGCGGCAGGATCTGGCGCGGCACCAGCAGCGTGTTGCCGTCCACGCTGGCGAAGTTGGGGATCATCCCCTGCAGGCTGATCTCCAGCGGACGGTCCCAGTGATTGTCGTTTTGCACGCTGGCGCTGAGCACCGAAATGCCGGGCAGCTGCGAGTGCAGCATCGCCTGCAGCACCCCCGCCTGGCGGTCGGGCACCTCCAGCGACTCGCGGAAGTAGGGCGCTTCGCCTCCGGCGAGCACCATGTCCAGGCTGAATCGCAGGTTGCCCTGGGCGTCGAGCTGGCCGTTGAGCGTGCGGCTCACCAGGTTGGCGCTGGACGGCTGCTCCGCGGTGACCTCCGGATGCAGCGCCGGGGCGGCGGCCTGCGCGCGGCTGGCGGCCAGGGCGGGCGCGGGGCCGGGGTCGCCGGCGGCGTCGGCGCTGAGGTCGGCGTTCACCGGAATGCGCAGCACGAACGCCCGCTGGTCGCCTTCCGGCAGCTCGCGCGCCCCCTCGAACTCCGCCGTGCCGTCGAGGTAAAGGTGGAGATCGGGCACGTACACGATGGCGTGGTCGAAGTCCGCGACCGACGGAATGGTGGGATCGAGCACCCCCAACTGGCGGATGCGCACCAGCACGAACTCGCTGGCGATGCCCGCCTGATGCAGCATCGCGATCAGCAGCGAGGCCTTGTCCTTGCAGTCGCCGAAGCGGCGATGGAACACCTGGGTTACCGGATACGGCCGGTAGCCGTGGATGCCGAACTCCAGCGCCACGTAATGCGTGTTCTGGATCACCCAGCGGTAGATCGCGTCCACCTTCTGCTGCTCCGTGGTCTTGCCCTTGATCAGGTTGGCCACGGTCTGCGCCATCTCGCCGTTGATCACGAAGGTGTCGCGGATCAGCTGGCGGTACCAGTTGGCGAACTGGTCCCAGGTGCGGAAGGCCGAGACCGCGATGTAGGGCGCCTGCTCGATCGCCGGCGGCGCCAGCGGCTCCTGGATCTGGGCGGGCAGGTTGCGCGCGCTCCAGCGGTAGACGGTCTCGCCCCCAGCGGTCGTGACCGAGCTCTTGCCGTGGAAGCGCACCGGCTTGAAATAGAGCGGCTTGTCCTTGGGGGTGAGGACGACGTACTGCTGGAACAGCGTGGGCGCGCTGCTGCCGAACTGGTCGATGTCGCCGTAGTAGTTGCCGTACAGCGACTCGAGCGTGGTGGGCAGGATGCGGTAGGCGATCTCCACGAAGTCGCCGGCGCGCATCGTCGGCATCACCACGTACTTGTTGCGCACATCGTAGAAGGTCTCGTAGCCCACCGACTGGCTCACCGGCTGGTCGCCGGCGCGGGGCGCGTCGGCGGTGCTGCCGTCGGCGTGGACGACGTGGGCGGACAGGAAGTGCACCTGCTCCGTGGAGGGGTCGTAGGTCACCGGGTAAACCGAAAGCTGATCGGCGCCGTTGCTGTTGTTGACCCGGAAAATCTGCTGCACGTAGCGGCCGACGTTGCCCGACGGAAAGATGTTGGTGACGTGCGTGTCGGCCAGCACCACCACCGGGCCGCCGTTTTCCAGCGCCTGGCGCTGGGCGGCGGGCAGGGCATGGTAGGCGGCGATGGCCTGGTCCAGGTTCTGGCGGTAGGGGCGCTCGAAGCTGGCCGCGACCGCGGTTGCGCCGCCTTCGGCGAGCTGCAGGCGGCTGCGCAGGTCGGCGTCCTGGGGGTTGAGCGCCAGCGCCTCGCGCCAGGCGGCGAGCGCGGCGGCGTTGTGGCCGAACTGGCGCTGAATCTCGCCTTCGGCGATGCGCAGCCCGGGCTGGTCGGGATCGAGCGCGGCGGCGCGGCGGATGGCGGCCAGCGCGGCCGGCTGCCGCCCCTGGCCGGCGAGCGCGCGCGCCTCGGTCTCCAGCAGCTCCGGCACCGCGCCGTTGAGCGCGATCGTCTGTTGCAGCGTGGCCAGCGCTGTGGTCAGTTCGCCGCTGCGCTGCTGCAGGGCGGCGAGCTGCAGGCCCTCGCCCACGTTGGCCTGGTCGCCGGCGTGGGCGAGCGCGGCCCAGCGCAGCGCAGCGGGCAGATCCCCGGTGCGCGCCAGGATGGCCGCCACCGCCACCGCGATCAGGGGGCCGGTCTCACCCGCCTTGCCCAGGCTGTGCGCCCAGGCGTCGGTCTCCGCCGGAATGCCGTAGCCGGCATAGCACTCCAGCATCCCCAGCGCCGCCAGTGGCGCCCGCCGGATGGCCGCGGCCGGCGCCATCGCGCCGGCGTGCGCGCTGCCGGGCAGGCCCAGCGCTTGCCAGAAGTTCTGCCGCGCCGGCCAGTACTCGTTGCGGTCGAGCTCCACGATGCCGAGATCCTGGCGGGCGCGCAGGTTGCCGGGATCGGCCGCCAGCAGTTGTTCGAGGTTCTGATAGCGGCGGCTCTGGTCGGAGTCGTTCTCGACGAAGTCGAGCACCGCGTTCTGGTCGTGCGGCGCCGCCGCGATCGCCGCCTCGAAGGCGTTGGCGGCGAGGTGGTCGCCGGTGTTGTAGTTGCGTTTGCCCTTCAGCACCCAGGCGTAATCGAGCAGCGCGGCGGGCTGTTGCGAGGCGGCGGCGGCGCGCGCGTCGGCGGTCAGGTCGCTGACCGCCACCACCCCGCTGCCCGACTGCCGCAGCGGCGCGCCCGGCGGCGGCGTGTCGCGCGCCGCCAGCCGCAGCGGCTCGCCCGCGGGGGTGGTGATGCGCAGGCTGAAGACCCAATCGGAGTCTTCCCCATCGCCCACCTTGGCCAGAATCTCGTTCCAGCCGGCCTCGAGGTGGGCGCCGGCGCTGTGCTGATCGAAGCCGGTGCCGGGGTGCGAGCCCTGTTCATGAAAAATCAGCTT
>JAKAOE010000206.1 GCA_021823305.1 Acidobacteriota bacterium | reverse complement strand
AACACGGCGATGTACAGCGTGTTCAACCGCCTGATTCTGCATCCGCTCTCCTATCCGGCGCCGGAGCAACTGGTATGGTTGCAGCCAGTGAACGTGCGCACCGGGCGCACCGGCCAGAACGGATTTTCCATTCCGGACTATTGGGATTACCGCCGTCTGGATAACAGCTTTGCCGCGCTGGCGGCGTATTTTCCCAACGTCGCGACGCTGGTGGGCCGCGGCGCGCCGCAGCACGTGGCCTACGCCAACGTGAGCGGGGATTTCTTTCCGGCGCTGGGGGTGAAGCCGGCGCTCGGCCGATGGATCGAACGCAGCGACGAGGTGCCGAGCCTGCCCGAAGTGGCGGTGCTGGGCAACGGGCTGTGGCGCTCGCGTTTCGGTGCCGATCCGCGCGTGCTGGGCCGCAAGCTGGACCTGGACAACCGGCTGCTCACCGTGGTGGGGGTGATGCCGCCGGGCTTCGCCTATCCGCAGGACGCGGAGCTGTGGACGCCGGAGCCGATCGCCAGCCGGTTGGGGCTGCCGCGCGCGTGGCGCTTCCTGCCGGCGATGGGGCGGTTGCGGGCGGGAGTTTCGGTGGCACAGGCGCAGCAGCAGATCAGCGCGGTGGCGGCGCGGCTGGCGCGGCGTTATCCCAATTCGAACGCCGACCAGGGCGTGCGGCTGGTGCCGCTGGCGGCCTGGGTGGCGGGGCCGATGCGGGCGACGATGGAGATGATGCTGCTGGCGGGGCTGCTGGTGCTGGCGCTGGCGTGCGCCAACGTCGCCAACCTGCTGCTGGCCACCGCGGTGGGGCGCTGGCGCGAGATGGCCCTGCGCACCAGCCTGGGGGCGACGCGGCGGCAGTTGCTGGGGCAGTTGCTGGCCGAGGGCGCGGTGCTGGCGGGGCTGGGCGCGGCTCTGGGTTGGGGGTTGGCGCTGCTGCTGCTGCCGGTGCTGCGCAGCCGCCGGCCGCCGGAGTTGCCGCAATTGGCTCAGGTGCATCTCGACTGGCGCGTGCTGGCCTTCACCGCCGCGATAACGCTGGCGACGGCGGTGTGGTTCGCGCTGGCGCCGGCCTGGGAACTGCTGCGCCCCGGGGCGGCGGCGCGCAACCTGCATCGCGATGCCTCGCCGCAGCCCTCGCGCTCGCGCCTGCCAGGAGGCGTGGTGGCGGCGGAGGTGGCGACCACGTGCGTGCTGTTGGTGGCCGCTGGGCTGTTCTGGCAGAGCCTGCGGCGGCTGGAGCGGGTGAATCCCGGCTTCAACCCGGACGGGGTGCTCACCTTCCGCACTTCGCTGCTCTACAACAGCCTCAAGGAGCTGAACGACGGCCAGACGTTTTTCCTGCGCCTCAACCAGGACCTGCGCACCCTGCCCGGGGTCGAGGCGGCGGGCATGACGACGGAGCTTCCGTTTACGCCGCCCGAGTCCACGCTGCACTTTTATCCCGCCGGCAGCCGGCTGGCGGCGGCGCAGGCGGTGAAGTGGCCGCAGGCGGGGCTGCGCATCGTGTTGCCGGGCTACTTCGCGGCGCTCGCCATCCCGCTGCGCGGGCGCGATTTCCGCGACAGCGACGACGCGCACAGCGCGCGCGTGGCGATCATCAATCGCAGCCTGGCGCGGCGGCTGTTCCCCGGCGGGGACGCGCTCGGCCGCTCGCTGGTGTGGGTGAGCAACCGGGTGACGATCCGGGCGCGGATCGTAGGCGTGGCCGGCGACATCGCCGCCACTGCGCCCGGCGGCCCGCCCGAGGACGATATCTACGAGTCGCTGCGCCAGGTGCAGCGCGGCGAGATGAGCGTGGTGGTGCGGACGCGCGGCGATCCCTTCGCGCTGCTGCCGGCGATCCGGCGCGAGATGGGGGCGCTCAACCCCGAGGTGCCGATGTACGATCAGGCGACGATGGCGCAGCTGGTGGCGCTGACCGCCGCCCCGGACCGCTTTCGCGCGTCGCTGCTGGGCTTGATGGCGCTGCTGGCGACGCTGCTGGCGATGGCCGGACTGTACGGCGTGCTGGCGCACAGCGTGGCGCAGCGGCGGCGCGAGATCGGCATCCGGCTGGCGCTGGGCGCCACCGCCGGCCAGGTGCGCGGCCTGGTGCTGTGGCAATCGCTGCGCATGACGCTGGCCGGCTTGGCCGTGGGCCTCATCGCCGCCTGGCTGCTGCGCGCCAGCTTGGCGCGTTTCCTCTTCGGCGGCGCAGCGGGCGGCTCGCTGACCTGGTTTGCCGTGCCGCTGCTGCTGCTCGCCGCCGCCCTAGCCGCCAGCTACGTTCCCGCCCACCACGCCACCCGCGTCGACCCCGCCCTGACCCTGCGCGAGTAGCTTGCCCGCCTCTCCCGCCGACGTGCGCGCCCCCTTGGAGTGCGGTGCGGGTCCAAGAGCCCCAGCGGAGCCTCGCCCGTAGATAGTAGCGGGTGTCGTGGCGAAGCCACGACCGGCCCCGCGTGAGGAGGGACTACAAGGGCGAGGCGGAGCGGGGCGAAGGGGCCCCAGCGGAGCCTCGCCCGTAGATAGTAGCGGGTGTCGTGGCGAAGCCACGACCGGCCCCGCGTTTAATTAATGACTCGCCCGCGGCATCTGCGTCACCTTGCCGTTCTCGGCGTCCAGGATGGAGATGCGGTTGGCGGTGAGCGTGCGGCCGGTGAGGCGCTCCAGGTTGACTTTGTTCTGGATGTAGGTGGACTCGGCGCTGACCAAATTGGCTTCGGCGGTGGCCAGCGCGCTCTGGTCGGTGAGCACCTGGGTGACGGTGGTGGCGCCGAGGTCGAGCTTCTTCTGGTCCGCGTCCAGATTCTCGCGGTTGTAGGTCACCGCCTGGCGCGCCGCCAGCACTTGGGCGCGGCTGGACTGCATGGCGAATTGCGCCTGCTCCACGCTGATCACGATGTTGTTGATCTCCTGCTGCTGCTGCAGGTAGGACTGTTGCAGCGTCAGCTGCGCCCGCGCGACGTCGGCCTGCGCGTTGCGGTTGAGGATCGGAATTTGGAGATTGAAGCCGATGGCGTAGGTGGGAAAGTTGCCCTGGAACACATCGGCGAAGGTCGAGCCGTAGTTGGGTTGCAGCGAGTTGGCGTTGTAGCTGCCCACCAGGTTGAGCGTGGGCTTGAGCTCGTTTTCGGTTGCCTTGAGGCTCATTTCGTTGCTGGACAGGTTGATGCGCGTCTCCGCCAGTTCCGGCCGGTACTGCAGCGCCAGCTTCACCAGTTGGCTCGCGGGCTGGATGGGGGCGTTGAGCGGCACCTGGATGGTGTTGGTCGTGACCACGTCGGCGGTGGCGAGGCGCGGGTCGGCGAGATTCTTGGTGATGGCGTTCTTGAGCAGCAGGCTGTTGTACTCGAGATTGGTCTGGGCCGCGATCAGGTTCTGCTGGTCGGTGGCGAGCGTGGCCTTGGCCTGGGTGACCTGGAGCGGCGCCATGGTGCCGATCTGCACTTGGCGTTGGGTATCGCTGAGCACCTTCTGCGCCAGATCCACCGCTTCCTGGGCGTTGCGCACGGATTCGTTGGAGGTGACGACGGTCCAGTAAATGTCCTCCACCTGGGCGACGGTGGCCATCACCTGCTGCGAGAAGGCGATGTCGGCGATCTCGCGGTTGTTCTTCGCCAGGATCAGATTGCGGCTGTTCAACTCGACGCCGAAGCCCTGCAGCAGCGGTTGGTTGAAGGAAAACGACAGCCCCGAGGTGAGCTGCGGGTTGAACAAATTGCGCGTGCTGTTGCTGCTCAGCCTGGTGTTGTTGTAACCCACCGTGATCGTGCCGCCGGTCAGGAAGCCCTTGCTGACGTTGACGTTGGCCACGGTGGCGTGGCTCTGCACCGTGGGGATGCCGCTGACCACGATGTTGCCCTGCGGCGTCACTTGGTCGTTGGTGCTGAAATTGAAGTTCAACGTCGGATCCAGCGACGGCACGCTCGGCCCGCCGCCCAGGGTTGAGGTCACGATCCCGCCCGCGCCGGCGCCCGCGCCGCCCGCGCCGGTGGAGGTGCCGCCGGCGCCCGAGCCGGAGGCGCCAGCCACGCCGGTGGTCGCGCCGCCGCCGCCGGGGGTGCCGCTGACGATGCCGGTGGAGACCCCGCGCGGCGCCGCGCCACCCTTGGCGCGCAAAATGTCGGTGTCGGCGATGGGCAGGTTGTAGCGCTGAATGGCGATGTCGAGGTTGTTTTCCAGCGCCAGCGCGATGGCGTCGTCCAGCGAGAGGTAGAGCTTGCCGTTGCGCAGCAGGGTGTAAATGCGCGGGCTGTTCTGCAGGTTGAGCGGCGCGACGCTGATCGGCGACTGGCCGAACACGGTCTGGGTCCAGGAGCGCCCGTTGGCGAAGTTGATGCCCTGCGGATTGAAGTCAATGCCGCGGCTGAGGCTCTGGCCGGCGGCGGGCAGGGAAGCGGCGAGCGACAGGAACACGAGGGGTAGGGTAAGCGTCGAAAGCCTGCGCATGGTCATGGGATGTCGGTACCTGGACTAGATTTACGCTGAAAGCGGGGCCGGCGTTTCACTTGCGGCCGCGAAAATCGGGGCTTGAGCCGCCGCCGGGCGGCGCCCGAGGGGGCGCGAAACCCCAGCAAAGCTAAGATCATAGCAGTATTGGCAGGCTCATCCGCGGGGACATGACCGAAGTGAGAACCATTCGCCTCTTGCTCGCCTACGATGGCGGCGAGTTCCACGGCTGGCAGTCGCAGCCCGGGCTGGCCAACGTGCAGGATACGCTGGCGGCGGCGCTGGAGGCGGTCTGCGGCGAACGGGTCGTGGTGCACGGTTCCGGGCGCACTGACGCCGGGGTGCACGCCCTG
>JAKAOE010000205.1 GCA_021823305.1 Acidobacteriota bacterium | reverse complement strand
GCCCTACGCGCGCGCGATGGTAAGAATCTGCAAGGAGGAGAGCTTTCACCAGCGCCAGGGCTACGACCTGCTGCTGGCGCTGACGCGCGGCACGGCGGCGCAGCGGGCGATGGCGCAGGACGCGCTGAACCGCTGGTGGTGGCCGGCGCTGATGATGTTCGGGCCGCCGGATGCGGAGTCGCCGCACTCGGCGCAATCCATGGCGTGGAAGATCAAGCTGGTGAGCAACGACGGGCTGCGGCAGAAGTTCGTGGACCAGACCGTGCCGCAGGCGGAGTATCTCGGCCTGACGGTGCCGGATGCGGCGCTGCGCTGGAACGAGGCGCGCGGGCACTACGATTACGGGCCGATCGCCTGGGAGGAGTTTTACCAGGTGATCCGCGGCAACGGCCCCTGCAACCACGACCGCATGCAGGCGCGGCGGCGGGCGCACGCGGAGGGGGCGTGGGTGCGGGAGGCGGCGCGCGAGCATGCGCGCAAGCGCAAGGCGCGGGAGGCGGCGGCATGAGCGCCAACGACGTCCCGGGGGCAGGCGCGCGGGGAACCGCTCCTGGCGAAAGCGCAGCGCCCGAATCCTGGCCGCTGTGGGAGGTCTTCATCCGCAGCCAGCACGGGCTGGCGCACAAGCACGTCGGCAGCCTGCACGCGGCGGACGCGGAGATGGCGCTGGAGAACGCGCGCGACCTCTACACCCGGCGCAACGAGGGGACCAGCATCTGGGTGGTGCCGTCGGCGCAGATCACCGCCAGCCCGCCGGAGGAGAAGGAGCCGCTGTTCGAGCCCGCCCGGAGCAAGGCGTTCCGCCATCCCGGGTTTTACAAGGTGCCGCCGGAGGTGAAGAACCTGTAGTGAACCCCGAGGCGTTGTTTGCGTTCAGCCTGCGGATGGGCGACAACGCTCTGGTGTTGAGCCAGCGGCTGGGGGAGTGGTGCGGCCACGGGCCGGCGCTGGAGGAGGATCTGGCGCTGGCCAACACCGCGCTCGATCTGCTCGGCCACGCGCGCATGTGGCTGAGCCTGGCGGGCGAGGCGGAAGGGCGGGGGCGGGACGAGGACCAGTTGGCGTTCCTGCGCGACGCGGGCGAGTTCCGCAACCTGCTACTGGTCGAGCAGGCCAACGGCGACTACGCCTGCACCATGGCGCGGCAGTATTACTTCGACGCCTGGCACCACCCGCTGCTGGAGCGGCTGGCGCAGGCGCGCGAGCCGCGGGTGGCGGCGATCGCGGCCAAGGCGGCGAAGGAGGCGGCGTATCACCTGCACCGCAGCCGGGAATGGGTGGTGCGGCTGGGCGACGGCACCGGGGAGAGCCACCGGCGCATGCAGGCGGCGGCGGAGGAGCTCTGGCCCTACACCGGCGAGATGTTCGCGGCCGACGACGCCGACCGCGCTTTCGTGGATCCGGCGGAACTGCAGCCGGGATGGCGGGCGGAGGTGGAAGCGACGTTCGCGCGCGCCACGCTGACGCTGCCCGGCGGCGGGTGGATGCAGCAGGGCGGTAAGCGCGGCGTGCACACGGAGAAGCTGGGTCACCTGCTGGCGGAGATGCAATTCCTGCAGCGCGCCTATCCGGGGGCGAAATGGTAAGCGCGGCCCCGGTGACCGAGGCGGAGATCTGGCAGTGGCTGGAGGAGGTGCCGGACCCGGAGGTGCCGGTGCTGTCGGTGGTGGACCTGGGGATCGTGCGCGAAGTGAGCTGGCAGGGCGGGGAAGCGGTGGTGACGGTGACGCCGACTTACTCCGGCTGCCCGGCGACGGCGGTGATCGCGCGCGACATCGAGGGCGCGCTGCGCGCGCACGGGATCGCGGCGCGCACCGAGATGCGGCTGGCGCCGCCCTGGACCACCGACTGGATGAGCGCCAAGGGCAAGGAGGCGCTGCGCCAGTTCGGCATTGCGCCGCCAGGCGCGAGCAATGCCCCGCCCGGGGCGCAGGCGGGCGGGCTGGTGCAGATCGCGCTGCCGGCGGCCTGCCCGCACTGCGGCGCGAGCGAGACCGAGTGCGTCAGCGCCTACGGCTCGACCCCCTGCAAGGCGCTCTACCGCTGCCTCGCCTGCCGTGAGCCGTTCGACTTCTTCAAGCCGCACTGAGCCGCGATGAGCCAATACCACAGCCTGCGGATCGCCGCGGTGCGGCCGGAGACGCGCGACGCGGTGACGGTGGAGTTCGCCGTGCCGGCGGAGTTGCGCGCCGCCTTCCGCTTCGTGCAGGGCCAGCACGTCAACGTGCGGGCGGCGATCGAGGGGGCGGAGGTGCGGCGGTCGTACTCGATTTGCGCCGCGGCGCCGCCGGCGGGGCCGGAGGGGCGGCTGCGCATCCTGATCAAGCGGCAGCCGGGCGGGGTGTTCTCCAACTGGGCGAACGATCATCTGCGGGCGGGCGACACGCTGGACGTGATGCCGCCGGCGGGGCTGTTCCACATGCCGCTGGACGCGGCGGCGGCGCGGCGCTATCTGGCGATCGCCGCCGGCAGCGGCATCACGCCGGTGCTGTCGCTGATCGCCACCACGCTGGCGGCGGAGCCGCGCAGCCAGTTCACGCTGTTCTACGGCAACCGCGCCTCGGCCGGCATCCTGTTTCGCGAGGAACTCGCCGACCTGAAGGACCGCTACCTGGAGCGGTTCACGCTGGTGCACGTGATGAGCCGGGAGCAGCAGGATCTGGAGCTGCTGAACGGGCGGCTGACGGCGCAGAAAGTCGAGGCGATGCTGCGGGTGTGGGGGCCGCTGCAGGGGTTCGCGGCGGTGTACCTGTGCGGGCCGCACGGAATGAACCAGGAGTTGGCGAAGGCGTTGGCCGCCTGGGGCCTGCCCAAGGAACGGCTGAAGATCGAGCAGTTCGCCACCAGCCGGCAGCGGCAGCCGCTCGCGCCGCTGCCGCGGACGCAGGCGCCGGCGTGCGAGGCGACGCTGATCCTGGACGGGCGGCATTACACCTTTCCGGTGGCGCGCGGGCAGGAGACGATTCTCGATGCCGGGCTGCGGGCGGGCGTGGACCTGCGCTTCTCCTGCAAGAGTGGAGTTTGCGCGACCTGTCGTGCCAAACTGGTGCAGGGCGAGGTGGATATGGACGGCAATTTCGCGCTCGAGGATTACGAGATCGCGCGCGGCTACATTCTCACCTGCCAGAGTTATCCGGCCACCGACCGGGTGGTGGTGGATTTCGACCAGGACTGACCGGCACCCGGCCCGAAGCCGGCCGAAGGGAGGGGAGTTTGGCCCAGGATCTGTTGGCGAAGCATCGCGCCATGCTCGACCAGGCGCTGGCGGCGATCGAGCAGCGCGGCTACTGGTCGCCGTTCGCGGAGATGCCGAGCCCCAAGGCGTACGGCGAGCAGGCGCAGGAGCAGGGCAAGGCGGCCTACGAGGCGCGGTTGCACCGCAAGTTCGAATTGGGCCAGGCGGCGGGCGAGGAGGTGGGGGAAGAGGTTTCGCCCTTCGGCGGGGCGCTGGGGGTGCGCTATCCCAAGACCGGCGTGGACGCGCTGGTGAAGGCGGGGCAGGCGGCGATGGCGGCGGGCTGGAGCGAGGCCGGGCCCGAGGCGTGGGCGGGGGTGGCGCTGGAGACGCTGGCGCGGCTGAACCGGCGCAGTTTCGAGATGGCGTTCGCGGTGATGCACACCACCGGGCAGGGGTTCCTGATGGCGTTCCAGGCGGGCGGGCCGCACGCGCAGGACCGGGGGCTGGAGGCGGTGGCGTACGCCTGGCGGGAGATGGCGCAGGTGCCGCGCACGGCGCTGTGGGAGAAGCCGCAGGGCAAGAACCCGCCGCTACGGATGGAGAAGCGCTTCACGATCGTGCCGCGCGGGCTGGCGCTGGTGATCGGCTGCTGCACCTTTCCCACCTGGAACGGCTATCCCGGCCTGTTCGCCTCGCTGGCCACCGGCAACGCGGTGATCGTGAAGCCGCATCCGGGGGCGGCGCTGCCGCTGGCGATCACGGTGGAGACGGCGCGCGCGGTGCTGCGCGAACAGGGCTTCGACCCGAACGTGGTCCAGTTGGCGGCGCACGCCGCCGGCGACGACACGCCGCAGCGGCTGGCGCTGCGGCCGGAGGTCAAGCTGATCGACTTCACCGGCAGTCCGGCGCACGGCGAGTGGCTGGAGCGGAACGCGCGCCAGGCGCAGGTGTTCACCGAGAAGGCGGGGGTGAACGCGGTGGTGGTGGACTCGACCGCGGATTTCGCCGGGCTGGCGCGCAACCTGGCGTTTTCGCTGGCGCTCTACTCGGGCCAGATGTGCACCGCGCCGCAGAACGTGTTTGTGCCGCGCGAGGGGATCGCGGTGCCGGGCGGGCGCATGAGCTACGCGGAGGTGGCGCAGGGGCTGGCGCAGGCGGTGGGCAAGCTGCTGGAAGATCCGGCGCGGGCGGTGGAGGTGTTGGGCGCGATCCAGAACGACGGCATCCTGGCGCGGCTGGAGCAGGCGCGCCAGGCGGCGCCGGAGGCGGTGCTGCTCGACAGCCGGGCGATCGCGCATCCGCAATATCCGGAGGCGCGGGTGCGGACGCCGCTGCTGCTGCAGGCGCGCGCCGGGGCGGAGGCGGAGTACATGCACGAGGTGTTCGGGCCGGTGGCGTTCGTGATCGCCACCGCGAACACGGCGGAGAGCCTGGCGCTGGCCGAACGCGGGGCGCGCGAGCACGGCGCGCTCACGCTGGCGGTCTACTCCACCGACGCGGGCGTCTTGGAGGCGGCGCGGCGGGCGGCGCGGCGCGCCGGGGTGGCGCTGTCGGAGAACCTCACCGGCGGCGTCTACGTCAACCAGTCGGCGGCGTTCAGCGACTACCACGGCACCGGGGCCAACCCGG
>JAKAOE010000204.1 GCA_021823305.1 Acidobacteriota bacterium | reverse complement strand
AGGCGGAACAGGTTCACCAGGTTGTAGGCGGCGGCGTGCAGCAGCAGCCGGAACTGGTTGGCGGCGAAGCGGTGGCAGCTGAGCCGGTCGGCGGCGAAGCCGTTCTTCAGCTCCTCGATGCGGTTCTCGCACTCGCCGCGGTCGTTGTAAAAGCCGAAGCTGGCCTCCGGCGGCAAGTCTTCGTTGCTCACCAGAAAGCGCAGGTTCGCCCCGGCCGCGCCGTGCTCGGCCTTGCAGCAGAGCCGCCGCGGGCCGGCCCAGCTGCGGGCCTGGTAGCGGAACTCGCCGTAGAGCCGTTGCGGATGCCCGCCCGCCGCGTAGGCCAGTTGGGCCGCTTCCTGCAGCCGGGCGGCCTGCCGGCGCAGCACCGGGTTGACCCCGATGCCGATGGCATAGCCGACGCCCATCGCCTCGCAGAACTCATACAACTCCGGCAGAGCAAAGCCGGCGTCGGCGCGCAGCCGCACCCGCACCCCCGGGAAGGCCCGCCCCCACCGCCGCCGCAGACGCAACAGCAGCCGCGCCGCCCCGGCGCCCGACCCCGCCCGGCCCGGGCGCAGCCACAGCGCCAGCGCGAAGCCGGTGTGGCGCTCCGTCACCACCAGCGGATGGTACATGTGCTGGCCGTAGGCGCCGTGAAAGAAGCTGAACTCCTGCTGCCCGTGGGTCGGATCGTCCGTGGAATCGATGTCGAGCAGCATCTCCCCGCGCCGCCGCACCCCCGCCGCGCACGTCCGGATGAACCACTCCACCAGCTCTCCCCCCATCCCCAGCAGCTCCCGCCGCCGCGCCCGGTTCTCCCACCGGCTCAGCGTCGGCTGCGAGCCCAGCGGGCGCTCCGGCCCCCGCCCCGCCACCAGGCGGAACACCGGGTCCGTCCGCAGCCGCCCGGCGTCGTTGGCATCCTCGTACCCGCCGATGATCTGATACACCCGCTGCCGCAGCAGGGTCGCGATCGAATGCTCCACCTTCCCCGCCTGCCGGCGATCCTTGAGGCACGCCGCCAGCCGGCGGGTGAGCCCGTGGCGCTCGTCGAACTGCCGCAGCGGCAGCAGCCCGCCGTCGCTGCTCAACTCTCCGCCGTCGAACGCCGCCCGAATCCGCGGCTGGGTCTGGTACTGGAACGCAAGCTGTGGTTCAATACACCTTGTCACGCTGGGGATGCTCCCCCAAGGGGTGCTGGGTTCGCGAAAACCCAGCGTTCATGCACCTTTGTAGAGCATCCCCTTCCTCTTCTCAAGTGTTTTCGTGAATAATCCAGGCTAGGCGTCGGGCCCGGGGCTGACTGTCGATGCGTTGAGCTGGCGGCGTTGGGTCCGACCTTCCACGCGGCTGGCTTGCCGTGCTTGGGCGTGAAGAAGTTGAGGGCTGTGGCGACGGGGCGTTTGTGAGACGGGGAAGGCGGGCGAGGCCCCGAAGGGCGGAGGCGGTGCATCCGGCGTGCTGCGCGGTTTTCTGCTCGGGCGCGGTGTACCGGGTTCTTGCTGCGCTTTTCGATCGGGGACGCGGGCGGCGTAGAGCGCGGGGTAGGAGCGCGGCTCGGCGTTGCCGAGGTCGAGTTGGAGGGTGCGGGCGGTTTGGCGGATCCAGGCGGGCGGGCCTTCGAGCTCGAGGTAGGCGCCGAACGGGGTGGTGTCGAACGCGATCTCGCCGCGCTCGCCGGGGCGGGTCCACAGGGTGCGGCGGCGGGCGTAGGCCAGCGTCGCGCGGTAGCCGAGAAGTTCGAGCAGGGCGCGGGCCTGGGGGCCGCCGGCGACCGCGGTTTCCGCCTCGGGGCGCTCTTTCCAGATGGTGGCGTGCCGGCGCGGGCCCTTCGCGGTGAGCAGCCAGCGCGCGCCGCTCTTGCGCAGACGCAGCAGGCGGCCGGAGCGGCGCAGGGTGGCGCGGGCGTCGTCGAAGAGCCAGTTCGTCTCCTGGCGAGAGCGGCCGGGGCGGAAGCCGAGCCGGCGGAGGCGGGCGCGGAGAGCGGCGGGATCAGAAACCGGAAACTTGACTTCTATCTCGACCCTCGCCGAGACCATGGTAGTTAATGGCTGCGCGAAATGACGAGCTCGGGGAGGCGGGCCAACGCGTCGCGCCAGGGCGAGGGGGGGAACTCGAGGATGGCCTCCAGGGCGAGGGCGGCCTGCTCGCGGCTTTCGCGGCGGGCGCGTTCGAGCGCGCCGGTGGACTCGACCAGGGACTGCACGTCGCGCCAGGGGACGGAGGCATAGGCGCGTTCGTCGAGCACGCGGGTGAAGCGCTCGCGGGCGGCGGGCGGGGCGGACTCGTAGGCGTAGATCGCCGGCAGCGTCATCTTGCCTTCGCGCAGGTCGCCGCCGACGGGCTTGCCCAAGGCGGTTTCGGTGGCGGTGAAATCGAGCAGGTCGTCCACCATTTGGAAGGCGAGGCCGAGGTGGCGGCCGAAACGTTCCAGGCGGTCGAGCTCGGCGGCGGGGCGGCCGGCGGCCAAGGCGGCGAGTTCCGCGCCGACGGCAAAGAGGCGGGCGGTCTTGCGCTCGATCAGATCGAGGTGTTCGGCGGGCGTGACCAGGCGGCCTTGCATGTCGAGCTGCAGCAGTTCGCCTTCCACCATGGCCTGGGTGAGCGAGATGAGCGCATCGAGCACGCCGAAGTGGCGCTCGGCGAGCGCCAGACGGAAGGCCTGCATGTAGAGCCAGTCGCCGGCGAGCACGCTGCGCGGATTGCCCCAGGTGGCGTTGGCGGAGGGGCGGCCGCGGCGGGTGGGCGCTTCGTCAATGACGTCGTCGTGGATGAGGGTGGCGGCGTGGATCATCTCCACGATCGCCGCCAGGCGGATGCGGGTGGGCGGAGGACAGGCGGTGAGGCGGCCGGTGAGCAGCACCAGCGCGGCGCGGATGCGCTTGCCGCCGCTCTGCTGCAGGTGGCGGCCGATGGCATCCACGGCGGCCGAGCCGGCGTTGGCGCCGTCGCGCAACGCGGCCTCGACCTGGCCGAGCTCGTCGCGCACCAGCGCCAGGGCATCCAGTCCGGCTTCGCTGAGGGTCGGGTTCATTGGCTGCGATAGTTGATGAACTGCAGGTCGAGCCCGAAGTCGTGCGCCTTGACCAGGGCGATGACCTCCTGCAGGGTATCGCGATCCTTGCCCGAGACGCGCACGACATCGCCTTGGATCGACGCCTGGACCTTCTTCTTTGAATCCTTGATGACGCGCACGATCTCGCGCGCTTTTTCGCTGGGGATGCCGTTCTGGACGCTGACGGCCTGGCGCACGGTACCGCCGGCGGCGGTTTCGACCGCGCCATAGCTCAGCGCGCGCAGCGAGACGCCGCGGCGGACAAGCTTCTGCTGCAAAATTTCGGTTACCGCCTTGAGTTTATAGTCATCCTGGGTGGCGAGGGTGAGGCTGGGCGCCTTTTCGTCCCAGTGGATGATGGTGTGGGCATCCTTGAGGTCGTAGCGGGTGGAGGTCTCCTTCAGGGCCTGCTGGACGGCGTTGGCGACTTCCTGGGGGTTGATCTGGCTGACGATATCGAACGAGTTTTCGTGCGCGGCCATGGGGGATAGTGTAACGCGGGGCGGCGGGGGCGGCGGATGGGGCGGCGTGCGCGCGCGGGCTCACTTGCCGTGAAGACGTTCGATATCGGCAAGGTCCTGGACCCGGCCAACGGCGGACTTGTTGCGCACGAAGTCGTCGCGGTTGAGGAAGTTCAACGGAAGCCCGTCCAGTTCGCCGCGTTCGCGCTGCTCCCACGCCGGGGCGAAGGTGAGTCCGTCGAGTGCGGTCAACACGTCCACGCGCACGGGTGCGACGCCGATTTGGAGCACGCCGCCGGGATGGGCGAAGTCGGCCTCGTTCACGCTTTCGAGCGGCGCGCCGAAGGCGCGCAGCGCCGCGATGAGCCGGGCGGCGTTTTGCGGCGTGGCCTCGACCCAGATGTCGAGATCGCGGGTTGCGCGCGGATAGCCGTAGAAAGCCAGCGCGTAGGCGCCAACCACGAGAAAGCGGACTTCAGCGTCGCGTAAAGCGCACAGCAGTGCGGCAAAGTCGGGGTTCATTTTGAATCAGGCCGGCGAGCCGAAACTGTTCCAGCGTCAATGGCCACACCAGCGCCAGGCTTTCCTGGGGCGTGAGCGGCGGCCAGGGTTGGCGCTCGGCGGCGGTCGCCTGGGCGTGCGAGGCGAACACGCGGATCGCGGGCGGGGTTGGGTTTGGAATGCCGGCCACGCTGTTATTTTCGCACGTCGGCGGCGCGGGGGAAGAGGCGGAAGAAGTTGGCGGTGGTGAGGGCGGCGATCGTCTCCAGCGTGACGCCGCGGAGGGTGGCGAGCGCTGCGGCGGTGTCGCGGACGAAGGCGGGCTCGTTGCGGCGGCCGCGGTGGGGGACAGGGGCCAGGTAAGGGGCGTCGGTTTCGACCAGGATGCGATCGGCGGGGGCGGCGCGGGCGACTTCGCGCAGCGACGCGAGCTTGGGGAAGGTGAGCATGCCGGAGAACGACAGATGGAAGCCGAGCTCGATCGCGCGCGCGGCTTCGGCGGCGCCGCCGGTGAAGCAGTGGAAAACGCCGCCGGGCGGGGGCAGGGCGGCGAGCGCGGCGAAGCAGTCGTCGAAGGCGTTGCGGCAGTGGATGCTGACCGGGAGGCCGCTGACGCGGGCGAGGGCGAGCTGGCGCTCGAAGACGGCGCGCTGGACGGGGCGCGGGGAATGGTCGTAGTGATAATCCAGGCCGATCTCGCCGACGGCGAGGACCAGAGGATCGGCGGCATCGGCGGCGAGCTGCGCCCAAGTTGCTTCCGTGGTCTGGGCGGCATCGTGGGGATGAATGCCGGCGGTGGCCCAGAGGC
>JAKAOE010000203.1 GCA_021823305.1 Acidobacteriota bacterium | reverse complement strand
CGATCTCGAGCCCATCCGCCCCGCCGACCACCGCGGCCACCCCGAAGCGCCGCACGTGGACAGCAACACCGGCGTCTGGGTGGGCCGCACCCGGCCGGGCGATCCGCGTTATCGCCTCGCCCATCCCTGGCGGCGCGGCCACTTCCCCGGCGTCGTCGGCGCGCGCCAAATCTGGCGCCTGGAAGGCGGCGGGCCCGCCCGCTTCTGGTTCGGCGGCTACATTTTCATGGTCGCGCCGGCGGATCTGGGCTGGTGTTCGAACTGGTGGTGGAACCGCGACGACATCGTGCTCTATCTCGATCCCGACCAGCCCGGCTGGTACATCGCCTACAACGTGCGCCTGGGCACGTGGTGCCACGTCGAGTACCTCGGCATCCTGTAACCGCGTCTAATTCAGCCGGACGGGATAGGCCGGGAAGTGCCGCTGGCGCAGGTCCGCGGCGATGCGCAGCGCGGTGCGCCGGTTGAGGAGCACGTTCTTGGCGTAGCGGATCCAGCGCCCCTCGTCGGAGCTGAATTCGATCACCGGCGCGCGCAGGTCGCGCTCCATCCGGCGGCGGCAGGCGCTGAGTTGGCCGCCGCTGGTGAACCAGCCCACCTGCACGGTGTAAATGCCCACCGGCACGGGATGCGGCAGCGAGAGGATCTTGATCCGCACCGGATCCAACCCCTCGTCGCCCACCTTCCGCGCCGCGCCATAGGAGAGATCGAGGATGCGATCCGGCCAGAACGGCCCGCGGTCGTTGATCAGCACCTTCACCGACTTGTGCGTGCGCAGGTCGGTGACCAGCACGCGCGTGCCCAGAGGCAGCAGCCGATGCGCCGCCGTCATCTTGCGGTAGTCGAACCTCTGCCCGCTGGCGGTGTAGCGCCCCTGCGAGCGCAGGCCGTAAAAGCTGGCCACGCCGGTTTCCCACACCTCGCCCACGCGCGGGTCGGCGCTGTAGTTGTCCTCCGGCAGTTCGGCCAGCAGGCCGGCGAGCGGCCGGCTCGCGAGGCTGGGCGCGGCTTCCGGCGCCGGGGACACCGGCGACGCGGGGCTCACGGCGCGCGTTGCGGGCGCACCCCAAGTCACGCCTGGCGGCATCACCGGCGGCGGCGGCGCGGGCGGCGCCAGCTTGGGCTTGGAACCGCAGCCGGCGGCGGCCAGCGCGGCCAGGATTATGGCTGCCGCGGCTGCGAGCGGTCCAGCGCGTCGGCGAATTGGGCCAGCTTGCCCGCCGCCGCGCGCAGCGCCACGCTCCCGTCGCGGCGCAGCGAGGGCAGCACCTCGTCGTTGAAGCTCGCCAGCCAGCGCCGCAGTTCGGCCTCGACGCGGCGCGCGGCGTCCTCGAAGGAGGAGGAAGGCGGCACAGGTTCGGGCGGCATAAGGCACCTCCACCCGATTATCGCGCCGGCGCCGCGACCCGGGCAGTGCCGGGCGATGTACGCTCAGCGGCTCCGCAGCCGCAGCAGCGTACGTCCACTATGCAGCCGGAGGTCGAAGCGGAGCGCGCCGCCGGCGGAAAAGCTCGCGCTACCGCCGCCGATGTAGCGCCGGCCATGCGCCAGCCACTCGACCTGGGTCAAGACGGCGCGGCCGTCCCGCAGCCGGAACGTGCCGGCGAAGCGCGTGAACCGCTGCCGACCCGCCGCCGTGAGCAGCGCGCCCCGCACCACGGCAAATCTGCCCTGCGCCTGCAGCCGCCGCAGGCCGCCGCCGGTGTCGGGCCGCGCCAGCGTGAGCGAACCCCACAGCCAGCCGCTGAGCCTGCCGCGATAGGGGGTGGGGGCAAACAGCAGCGCCGCCCGCAGCGGGCGGTAGGCCGGCACCGCCCCGGCGATGTGGAACAGGCCCGGCGTCCAGCTTCCCTGCCCCAGGAACCGCCCCTCCGCAAGGTCGAGTTGCAGCCGCCGCGCCTGCCACCGTCCCGGCGCCGCCGCGAGGTCCATGCGTAGGGCGGTGTGGATGCCGTGCCAGTCGAAGTCGTCCACGCGCACGTTGCCGTGAGCGCGCAGCGCCGCCAGCCACGCCGGCGCAGCCGGGGCATCGCCCAGCATCCGCGCCAACAGGCCCCGCGCCAGCGACCCCGCCGGCGGCGGCCGCAGATAGGTCCACACCGCCGTGGCCGGGAGCCGCGCCGCGTGCAGGTCGAACTCGGGCGGCGCGGCGCCCACCGCCGGCCAGCGCAGACTGCCGGCGACGCGATCCGCGCCCGCCGGCAGCGTGAACACCGCGCTCGCCTGCGACCCCAGCCGCAGCGTCAGCCCGCGCAGTTCCAGGGCGCGGCCGCCGCGCGGCGTGAACCGCGCCGCCGCCCAATGTCCGCTGCCCCGCCATCGCGGCGAGGTGAACTGGCTCCAGGGCGCGCCCAACCGCCATTGCACCGCCGCCGCCCCGGCGATGCCCGGCGGCCAAGGTGAAGGCAGCCCCAGCAGGCCGGCCAACTCGCCTGCCGCCGCGGCATCCACCGCCGGGCCGTCCACTTGCAGGGCGAACCCGCGCCGGTCGAGCGCGGCGGCCAGGCGCAGGGCCGCCGCCGTCCGTCCGTCGCGCACCAGCCGCGCCGCCGCCGGCAGCAGCCGCAGCCCGCGCGCGTCCCACACCACTCGTCCGGCAGGCAGCTCCAGCCGGCGCCCGCCGGCGCGCAGCCCCAGCCCGTCCAGCGTGAACGCTCCCTGCCCGCGCAGCCCGCCCGCGGTCCAGCTCGCCTCCGCCTGCCCGCTCAGGCTGCCCTGCGCCTGCAGGCCATGCGGCAGGCCGGCCCTCAGGGCCAGCGCCAGCGGCAGCAGGCCGGCCGCGTCAAAGCGCCGCAGCCGCAGCGTCAGCTGCGCCGTGGGGTGGGTGAACAGATCGTGCACCGTGCCCGCCAACCGCAGCCGCCGCCAGCCGGCATCGCCCAGGCCGGAGAGCGTGAATACGTCCTGGGACGGCAGGTAGCGCCCGGCGAAGCTGCAGGCGATGGTCGCCGGCCGCGGCAGCAGGTCGGCGCGCCGCACCGAGCGCGCCTGCGCCGTGCCGCTGACCGCGATCGCCCGCCCGTCGCCCTGCAGCCGCAGATCGGCGGCGACGATGCCGCGCACGCCGGCGTCGTGGCCCAGCAGCAGCGCCGTGCTCGCCGCCAGGTAGGAGCCGCGGATGTGCACCGCCAGGTCGAACGGCGCCTGCGCCAGGCTGGCGGCCGGCGCCCAGCGTCCGTCCAGCCGCACCTCGCCCGCGTCGGACAGATTCTCGTCGGTGCGCGCCGGCTGAAACTGCAACTGCAACCGCCAGTCGTCGGCCTCGCGCGCCAGCGAGCCCGAGACCTGGTCCAGATAGAACCGGCTCTTGGTGTCGTCCAGCTTGAAGTTGACGCGGGCGTCGCTCCAGGTGAGATAGGGGATGCGCTGCGCCGCGCTTTCCCGCTCGCTTCCCACGGCAGTCCTGCCCGCCGCGCCGCCAGCGGCGCCGGTGCGCAGCAGCGCGGGCAGGTTCCAATGACCCTGCGCGTTGCGCACCAGATTGATGCTGGCGCCGTCCAGCGCCACCGAGGAAAACTCCAGCTCGCCGCGCAGCAGCGGCAGCCAGCGCACCGTCGCCACCGCGTCCTGCGCGATCACCATCGGCTCCAGGCCGAAGGCGGGAGCGTCGCCCAATTCGACGTTGTCGAGCTCGAAGCCCGGCAGCGGCAGCACCCTCAGGTGCACCGCGCCCGCCTGCACGCGCCGCCGCAGGCTGGCCGCGAGCGAACGCACGATGGCGGCGTGCGCCCAAGGCAGCGTGAACGCCGGCGCCAGCAGCGCCGCCAGCACCGCCCCGCCGATCCCCGCCGCGATCCGCCCGCGCCGCGTCATGCCCATGCCGCCGCCCGGCCCGCTCTACCGCGGCAGGTGCAAGGTGCGCGACCAGCGGGTACGGGTAGGAAAGTGGATGATGGTCGAAACCAGCGCGCCCAGGCGATTGGCCAGTCCTTGCTGCTCGTAATCGGCCTCGCTGCTGCGGTACGACCAATAGATGACGCTGGGCCGGCCGATGATGTTGGCCCGCGGCACGAAGCCCCAATAGCGCGAGTCGAGGGAATCGTCGCGGTTGTCGCCCATGCAGAAGTACTCGCCCGGCGGCACCACCAGCTCGCCGTTGTGCACATACTGCGGCAGCGCGGCCTCCCACGCCGGCGCCGATTCCATCAGCGGCCCACCGTCGGGGAAGTTGTCCCGCGCCGGATCGTAGCTGCCGTTGCGGATCACGTAGGGCTCGACCAGCGCCTTCCCGTTGCGGTAGACGGTGCCGTGGACCAGCTTGATGCGGTCGCCCGGCAGCCCGATCAACCGCTTGACGATGTGTTCGCCCGGCGTGGTGCCCAGCGACACGTCGTTGCGCGTGGCCAGGAAGACCACGATGTCGCCGTGCTGCAGTGAGTGATAGGGCAGCAGCGCCGCGGCGTAGCTGGGCGGCGGCGACAGCCGCACCCGGTCGGCCAGCAGATGGTCGCCGATCAGCAGCGTGTTCTCCATCGAGGCCGAGGGAATGTCGAACGGCTGCGCCACGAAGGTGATGATGAACAGCGCCACCACCAGCGTCGGAATCCACACCCGCAAGAAGGTGTCGCGCAGATCGGGCCGCGCGGACGGCTCGGACGGCTTGGCGGCGGCGTTGGACATAGGCCAGTCACCAGTGTACGGCACGTGGCCGCGGCTACGGCGCCAGTTGCCCCAAGGCCCGCAGCGCCGCCGCCGCGGCCTGCTGTTCGGCTTCCTTCTTGGTCCTGCCGGAACCGCGATGGGCGCCGCCGGCGACGCTGACCTCGGCGGTGAAACGCTTGCCGTGCTCCGGGCCGGTGGCCGCCACCA
>JAKAOE010000202.1 GCA_021823305.1 Acidobacteriota bacterium | reverse complement strand
GCAGCCCTCCTCGCCCGCGCCGCCCAAGCTGCGGTGGCCCGCGCTTAGAACCACGTCTTCGCCTTGTATGCCCGGTACGCGTCCCCGAACTTCGCCTCCAGCACCCGCTCCTCGTTCCGCACCCGCCACATCTGCAGCGGGATCAGCACCACGAACGCCAGCAGCAGCCACGGTCGCTGCGCCCAAATGATCGCGCCCACGATAAACAATCCGCCGAACACGTAAATCGGGTTCCGGACGCGCGCATAAATCCCCGTCGTCACCAGCGCGTCCCCCGCCTTCGCCCGCGCGCTGAACGCGCTCCCCAGCTCCAGCCGCGCCAACACAAACAGCGCGAACGCCGGCGCCGCGATCGCGAACCCCACTACTCGCCACGGCGTCCACGGCAGTTCCGCCGCGTACCGGAAGTACACCGCAAGGGCCACCACGACCGCGGCCAGTGTGATCAGGTTCAGCTTCATGGCATTGCCATCCTACCACCGCTTGCAAAGCGAACAAAAAGCGAAGATACTGGCGCAAGCGTTGGAGCCTTGCCATGGCCGCCGCCCTCCCGCTCTTCCCCGACCTTGCCCCGGTTCCCTCCGGCATCGCGCAGATGGCCGCGGCTGCAGCTCCAATCGACGACCGCCGCGCCATCGCCTTCGCCTCGCTCGACGCGCGTTCCGTCCTCAACCGCTGCGACTCCGCCCGCCTGCCCTTCGAGTGGACCCTCAACCCCTATCGCGGCTGCGAGTTCGGCTGCCACTACTGTTACGCCCGCTACACCCACGCGTTCATGGAGCTGCGCGGCAGCCACGACTTCGAGCGCCGCATCTTCGTCAAGCGCCGCGCCGCCGAACTCCTCCGCCGCGGCCTCGCCCGCGTCCAGCCCGGCGAGCGCGTCGCCCTCGGCACCGCCACCGACCCCTACCAGCCCGCCGAGCGCCACTACCGCGTCACGCGCTCGCTGCTCGAAGTCTTCGCCGCCTGCGCAGGCCGCGACCTCGGCATCGTCACCAAGAGCACGCTCATCCGCCGCGATCTCGACCTGCTCCAGCGCATCGCCGCGCGCAACCGCCTCTCCATCCGTTTCACCGTCACCACGCTCGATCCCGATCTCGCCCGCGCCCTCGAACCCCGCGCCCCCCGCCCCGACCTCCGCCTCCGCGCCGCCGCCGCCCTCGCCGCCGCCGGTCTCGACGTCGGCGTGATGTGCGCTCCCGTCCTCCCCGCCATCACCGACTCCCGCGCCGCGCTCACCGCCGTCGCCGCCGCCGCCCGCGCCGCCGGCGCCCGCCGCTTCGCCGCTCTCCCGCTCTTCCTCCAGCCCGCCGCCCAGGCCCGCTTCTTCCCCTTCCTCGCCGCCCGCTTCCCCGATCTCCTCGCCCGCTACCACCGCGCCTACGCCCGCGGCGCCTACCTCCCGGCCACCTACCAGCGCCTCCTCCGCGCCCGCGTCACCGCCATCCGCGCGGAGTGCGGTTTCTCAAGCGATGACCCGGCAGCCGGCTGACGCATACGCCTGCATCGCCCGGTCCGAACTCAGCAGCGCCAAATCCTCCGTCACCGCCTGCGCCAGCAACATTCGGTCGAACGGGTCGCGATGCAGCGGCGGCAGCGGGATGAGCGCCTCCACGTGCTCCGGCCGCAAGGTCAGCACGTCGGCGTCAAGGTTCTCCAACGCGGACTCCCACCACCGGTGCGGGTCCGCTACATCCAGCCGCCGGCCGAGCGACTTGATTGCAACCTCCCAATAGGAAATTACGCTCAACCAGACAGGTCCGGACTCCACCGCGGCGCGCTGCGCCCGCGACGTGCGCTCCGGCGACGTCCCCAGCCAGAGCGCGATACTCGTGTCCAGCAGGTAGCCTTTCAAAACCTACCCGCCAGGAAATCCTCCTCTGACATCGGCTTGTTCCAGCCTGGGTGAAACTTGATCTGCCCGCGCATCCAACCCAGCCGGATTTTCCGCCGTCCCCTCGGCGCCGGCACGAGTTGCGCCACCGGCTTGCCGTGGCGGGTGATGACCACCGTCTCCCCCTCCTCGGCCGCCCGCAACAGCTCCGTGAACCGATCCTTCGCTTTGGCCACGCCGACGTTCATGCCTCATTATGGCCATTTTTTATGGCCATAATCAACTCCCGCGCATGGCATCATAGAGTGCGCGCATGGATCTCCTCCTCCTCGGCTACGGCAAGATGAACCGCTTGGTCGCGTCCCTCGCCGCCGAACGCGGCCACCGCGTCGCCGCCGCCGTGGACGCCGGCGACGCCTTCCCCTCCGGCTGGTCCCCCGGCCTGGTGGCGATTGACTTCAGCGTTCCCGGCGCGGTCGTCGCTCACGTCGAGCACTGCATGGCCGCCGGCATCCCCATGGTCATCGGCACCACCGGCTGGCTCGACCAGTTCGACACCGTCCGCGCCCTGGTCGAGGCTGCCCCCGTCGGCGCCGTCTACGGCGCCAACTTCTCCGTCGGCGTCAACGCCTTCTACCGCCTGGTCTCGCTCGCCGCCGCTATCCTCCCCGCCGAGTTCGACCCTTTCGTCTGGGAGGCCCACCACCGCCACAAGCTCGACGCCCCCTCGGGCACCGCCCGCCGCCTCGCCGAGCTCCTCCGCGCTGGCGGACGCGAGCCCGGCGAGGTCGCCTCCACCCGCGCCGGCGCCCTCCCCGGCACCCACACCGTCGGCTTCGACGCCGCCGACGAGACCATCACCCTCACTCACACCGCCCGCTCCCGCCGCGGCTTTGCCTCCGGCGCCCTCCTCGCCGCGGAATGGATTCTGGGCCGCCGCGGCCTGCACGCCTTCAACGAAGTGCTCACCCTGCCCCCCGGCGAAACTCCCCAGGAGACCCAACCATGACCAACCCCTTCCGCGGCTGCGGCACCGCCCTCATCACCCCCTTCACCCCCGAAGGTACCCTCGACGAGCCCGCCTTCCGCCGCCTCCTCGAGCTCCAGTTCGAGCAGGGCATGGACTTCCTCGTCCCCTGCGGCACCACCGGCGAAACCCCCACCCTCGAGCGCGCCGAGCACCTGCGCCTGATCGAGCTCGCCGTCGTGGCCGCCCGCGTCGCCCGCAAGCCCGTCCTCGGCGGCGCCGGCGGCAACAACACCGCCCACGTCGTCGCCCTGGCGCGCGAGCTCGAATCCCGCGGCGTGGACGGCATCCTCACCGTCGCCCCCTACTACAACAAGCCCACCCAGGAAGGCCTCTACCAGCACTTCGCCGCCATCGCCGCCGCCGTCAAGCTTCCGGTCGTGCTCTACAACGTCCCCGGCCGCACCTCCAGCAACATCGAGCCCTCGACCGTCCTCCGCCTCGCCCAAATCCCCAACATCGTCGCCGTCAAGGAAGCCTCCGGCAACCTCGCCCAGATCGGCGCCATCCTCGCCGCCGCCCCGCGCGACTTCGACGTCCTCTCCGGCGACGACGCCCTCACCCTGGCCATCCTCGCCCTCGGCGGCCAGGGCCTCATCAGCGTCGCCTCCAACCCCGCCCCCGCCGCCATCGCCGCCCTCGTCGCCGCCGCCCGCGCCGGCGACTTCGCCAAGGCGCGCGAGCTCCACTTCCGCTACCTTCCGCTCATGGAGGCGCTCTTCGTCGAGTCCAGCCCCGCCCCCGCCAAATGCCTCATGGCGCAGATGGGTCTCTGCAACGAGATCCTTCGCCTTCCGCTCGTCTCCGTCCGCCCCTCAACCCGCGACCGCCTCGCCGCCGTCCGCCGCGATCTCTCGCTCTAGCGCATGCAGGATCTATCCGCCGACATCGCCCGCTTCTTCGCCCTCCAGGATCTCGCGCCCGAGCGCGCCGCCGCCCTCGCCGCCTTCACCGAGCTCCGCCGCCAACTCAACGCCGGCACGGCCCGCGCCGCCGAGCCCACGCCCCAAGGTTGGGTCACCCACGCCTGGGTCAAGCAGGGCATCCTCCTGGGCTTCCGCCTGGGCGAGCTCGCCGCGCACGACTCGCCCGCGCCCTTCAGCTTCTTCGACAAATCCACGCTCCCCGCCCGCCGCTTCGCCCTCACCGATCAGGTCCGCATCGTCCCCGGCGGCTCGACCGTCCGCGACGGCGCCTACGTCGCCCCCGGCGTCATCTGCATGCCGCCCGCCTTCGTCAACATCGGCGCCTGGGTCGGCCCCGGCACGCTGATAGATTCCCACGCCCTGGTCGGCTCCTGCGCCCAGCTCGGCGCCCGCGTCCACCTCAGCGCCGCCGCCCAGATCGGCGGCGTGCTCGAGCCCGTCAATGCCGCCCCGGTCATCGTCGAGGACGAAGCCTTCATCGGCGGCAACTGCGGCGTCTACGAAGGCGCCCGCGTCGGCGCCCGCGCCGTCCTCGCCGCTGGCGTCGTCCTCACCCGCTCCACCCCCGTCTACGATCTGGTCCGCGAAACCATCCACCGTGCGACCGAGTCCGCCCCCCTGGCCATCCCCGCCGGCGCCGTCGTCGTCCCCGGCGCCCGCGCCGTCACCCGAGGCCAAGGCCCCGCCTGGGGCCTCTCGCTAGCCACCCCGGTCATCGTCAAATACCGCGACGAAAAAACCTCCACCTCCGCCGCCCTGGAAGAGTGGCTAAGGTAAGCCTCCGCCACTATCGAACCCGCAATGCTCCCGGGATCCCCGCATCCAACGTAGCCAGCTTCGCCCCGTGCGCCGCGGCCAGCGCTATCAAGTGCCCATCCGTGACCTGCCCCGCCCCGCGCACCCAACCCGGCAACCCGTCGGCCGCTACCTCGTCCCCCACGAACCCGAATCGCGGCGATTCCGCCGCACGCAGCCGCCGTAGCAACTCCTTGGCGTCCGCAACCGTGTAACCATAGGCCGCCGCCTGGCACAGATCG
>JAKAOE010000201.1 GCA_021823305.1 Acidobacteriota bacterium | reverse complement strand
CACCCATGAACACGTAGGCCAGGATCAGCCGGTTGCGCAGCAGCCACAGGGTTTCGGCCGTTAGCAGCAGCACCACGCGCAGCAGCAGCACGAACAGCGCCACCGTGAACACGATCCGGAACAGATCGAACCACGGCCACGGCGCCTGCCCGAAGAGCAACGGTAGCGCCGCCACCAGCCAGACCGCCCCGGTGGCCAGCGTGATTTTGAACAGCAGCGAGTGCCGCAGCTTGGCCAACAGCCGCATCGTCCGCGCCCGCGCATGCGCCGCCGTCGCCAGCGGCGGCCCGGTTTGTGACTCCATCGAGGGCATCTCGTTCTGCCCCTAGCCTAGCATCCACCCCGGGAGCGATAGTTCCCCGGAGCCGGCCGCAGCCCAGCCACGCACCCACACTCTTAAATACGCCGCCGGCAAAGCGCCGGTTTTATATTTTGGGCAGGGCTCGTCCGCCTATCGCCCCACGCCCGACGCCTTCCGTAGCGCCTCCTGCACCCGGCTATGCTTGCGGCCATAAAAGAAGTACACCACCAGACCGCCCAGCAGCCAGACTAGGAACACTTCCTTGGTGATCGCCTTCAGCTCCCAGATCAGGAACAGCGCGATCGCCGCGCCGATGATTGGCACCAGCGGCACCAGCGGCACCTTGAACGGACGCTCGAGATTAGGCTCCAGCCGGCGCAGCACCCAGACGCCGGCGCAGACGATGGTGAAGGCGCTCAGCGTGCCGATGTTGGTGAGCTCGGCCACCGTGCTCAGCGGCAGCGAGGCGGCCAGGATGGCGACTGCCAGGCCGACCACGATAGAGGAGATGTAGGGGGTGCGGAACTTGGGGTGAATCTTGCCCGCCCACTTCCACAGCAGCCCGTCGCTCGACATGGTGAAGAAGATGCGCGACTGCCCCAGCAGCATCACCAGCATGGTCGAGGTCAGGCCGCAGATGGCGCCCAGCTTGACCAGGAAGCTGCCCCAAGCCACGCCGGTGACGTCGACGCCGACCGCCACCGGGTCGGGCACGTTCAGCCGCGTGTAGGGCAGCAGCCCGGTCAGCAGGCCGCCGACGGCGACGTAGAGGATGGTGCAGATGACCAGCGAGCCGAGGATGCCGATCGGCATGTCCTTCTGCGGGTTTTTCGCTTCCTGCGCTGCGGTCGAAACCGCGTCAAATCCTATATAGGCGAAGAAGATGTAGGCCGCGCCGTGGAAGACGCCGGACCAGCCGTAGGGCAGGAACGGGTGCCAGTTGGCTTGTGCGCGGCTCCAGCCGGCGTGCGAGAAGAACATCGCCGCCAGGCCGAGGAACACCAGCAGCACCGAAACCTTGATCACCACGATCGCGTTGTTGACGTTGGCGGATTCGGAGATGCCCTTCACCAGCACGGCGGTGACCAGCATCACCCCGATCAGCGCGATCAGGTCGAAGTGCGCCGTGGCGTGCGGCAGCAGGGCGACATTGACGCTCGCCGGCAGCGACATCGGCGTGGTCCAGTGGCCCTGGTAGAGCACCTGCACCGTTCCCGGCGCGGCGGTGAACGCCGGCGGCAGGTTGATGCCGATGCCCTGCAGGAAGCTGTTGATGTAGCCGCTCCAGCCCACCGCGACCGTGGCCGCGCCGAAGGCGTACTCCAGAATCAGCGCCCAGCCGATGATCCAGGCGACGATCTCGCCCATCGAGGTGTAGCCGTAGCTGTAGGCGCTGCCTGCGATCGGGATCAGCGAGGAGAACTCGGCGTAGCACAGCCCGGCGAAGGCCGAGGCGATGGCGGCGACGGTGAAGCTGAGCACGACGGCGGGCCCGGCGTAAATCGCGGCCGCCTGGCCGGTCATGACGAAGATGCCGGTGCCGATGATCGCGCCGATGCCCAGCGTCACCAGGTTGAAGGCGCCCAGCGTGCGGCGCAGGCCGCCGCGCTCGCCCTCGGTCTCCTTCAGCATCGTGCGCACGTCTTTGCGCGCAAACAGGTTGAGTCCCATAACCGTTGGCCGTCCTTGTTGAGATTTCTACGCGCCCGCCGCGGCGCCCCGCGTCATCTTCCTCCAGACGAAGAACACCGGCACTCCCACCAGCACCAGCAGCAGGCCGCTGCCGGAGTAACCCGGGAACACCCACAGCACCACCACGTCAAACAGGATCGCCGAGGCAATGTACAGCGCCGGCAGCCAGGGATAGGCCAGCACCTTGTAGGGCCGCTCCATCTCCGGCCGCTGCCGGCGCAGCACGAACAGCCCGGTGATGGTCAGGATGTAGAACAGGAACTCGGCGAACATCACGTAGTTCAGCAGGTCGGTGTAGGTGCCCGACAGGCACAGCAGGCACGCCCACAGCCCCTGGAACCATAACCCCCGTCCCGGCACGTGGTTCTTGTTGAGGTGGGCCACGCCGCTGAAAAAGACGTTGTCCTTGGCCATGGCGTAGTAGACGCGCGCGCCCGCCAGGATCAGCCCGTTGGTGCAGCCGAAGGTGGAGATCAGGATCGCCAGCGCGATCAGCACCGCGCCCGCGTGGCCGTAGAGCACGCCCAGCATCGCCGACGCCACCCGGTCCTCGGGCGCGTGCGCGATGCCGCTGAAGGGCAGCACGCTCAGGTAGGCCAGGTTGGCCAGCAGGTAGATCACCGTCACGATGCCGGTGCCCAGCGCGAGCGAGAGAGGCAGGTTGCGCTGCGGATTCTTGGTCTCGCCGGCAGTGAAGGTGACGTTGTTCCAGGAGTCGGAGGAGAACAGCGAGCCCACCATGGCGGCGAACACGGCCACGATGGTCGCGGTCGCCACCGTCTTGCCCCCCGCCGCGCCGCTCAGGTTGTAGTTGCCGCGGCTGAAGATGCCGGCGAAGAAGTCGTGCCAGAAGCGGGCGAAGTTGGCCGCCACCACGCCGGGGTTGCGCGCCACCACCACGCCCAGCAGGATCAGCCCCAGCAGCGCCAGGATCTTGGCGAAGGTGAAGACGTTCTGCACCAGCGCGCCCGCCTTCAAGCCGCGGCTGTTCAGCCAAGTGAGGAACAGGATGATGGTAATCGCCACCAACTCCTCGGTGTTGAGCCCAAGCTGCACCGAGCCCAGGTGGCCCCAGTGAAACAGCCAATGCTGCTCCGAAATCGCGTTGGGATAGATCACGCCCAGGTACTTGGCGAAGGCCACGCACACCGCCGCGATGGTTCCGGTCTGGATCACCAGAAACGACGTCCAGCCATAGAGGAAGCCGAACAGCGGCGAGTACGCCTCGCGCAGGTAGACGTATTGGCCCCCGGCCAGCGGCATCGCCGCCGCCAGCTCGCCATAGCACAGCGCCCCCGCCATGGTCATCAGGCCGGTGATCACCCACACCAGCATCAGCAGCGCCGGCGAGCCCACTTGGCGCGCGATCTGGGGCGACACCACGAAGATGCCCGAGCCGATCATGATGCCCATCACGATCGTCGTAGCGCTGGTCAGGCCGAGGGTTTTGACCTCGCCGGTGGCCGTGCCGGTTGCGGACGGGGAAGCGCTGTTGGTCGCCATCGCGTTGACTTTGGGGACTATGGCAGTTTTTACCGCTCCAACGCAAGCAGGAACTGTCGCGCTGCCTCGACCGGCAGCGGCGCCGCCCAGAGGGCTGAGATGACCGCGACCGCATCGGCGCCCGCGCGCCGCGCCGCGGCGCACGTGTCCAGCCCGATGCCGCCGATCGCCACCAGCGGCCCGCTCCAGCTTCGCCGCACCTCTGACAGGGCTTGCACGCCCACCACCGGATCCGGGTTCGACTTCGTCGTGGTTGCGAACACCGGCCCATACGCCAGATAGTCCGGCTTCGCCGCCGCCGCCTCCGCCACCTGCGCCGGGGTGTGCGTGGAAAGCCCGAGCACGAAGCCCGCCGGCGCCAGCCGGCGGGCTTCCGCGGCGGGCAGGTCGTCCTGCCCCAAGTGCACGCCCGCCGCGCCCGCCATCAGCGCGATGTCCAGCCGGTCGTTGACGATCAGCTCGGGCACCACCGCGCGCAACCGGTCCGCCAGCGCCAGGAAGTCGCGCCCGGGCAGGGTTTTCGCCCGCAACTGTTGTGTTCTCAGCCCCAACGCGGCGAAGCCGCGCGCGCAGGCGGCCAAGTCGTGGCCGTGCGCCGCGGCCATCTCCGCGTCCAGGATCGGGTAGAGCGCCTGCACCACGCGCCTAAGTGGTCACCGGTGCGTTGCGATTCGGCTTCACCGGCATGAAGCGCTCCATGAAGGCCGTGCTCAGCCGGCCGGCCTGAAAGTCCGGGTCGTCGAGAATTCGCCGGTGCAGCGGCACCGAGGTCTCGATGCCCTGCACCACGAACATGTCCAGCGCCCGTTGCATGCGCGCGATCGCCTCGCCGCGGTCGCGTCCGTAGGCGATCAGCTTGGCGATCAGCGAGTCGTAATAGGGCGGCACCACGCCTTCGGCATAGACCGCCGAGTCCACCCGCACGCCGATGCCGCCGGGCAGGTTGAGGCCGGTGATCTTGCCCGCCGAGGGCGTGAAGTTCACCGGATGCTCGGCGTTGATGCGGCACTCGAGCGCATGTCCCTTCGGCGTCAGTCCGATGGCGTCGGGGCCCAGCTCGGGCAGGATATCGCCCAGCCGCTCACCCGCCGCGATCCGGATCTGCGCCTTCACCAGGTCCACGCCGGTGACGAACTCGGTCACCGGGTGCTCCACCTGCAGGCGGGTGTTCATCTCGATGAAGTACAGTCCGCCGTCCTCGTCCATCAGGAACTCGATGGTGCCGGCGTTGGCGTAGCCCACCTCGGCCATCGCCTTGGCCACCAGCGCGCCCATTTTCTTCCGCTGCTCGGCCGTCACCGGCGTCGCCGGCGACTCCTCGATCAGCTTC
>JAKAOE010000200.1 GCA_021823305.1 Acidobacteriota bacterium | reverse complement strand
CAACCAGGGCGAGCGGACAGCCGCCATCAGCGAGCTGCGGGCGCTGGTCAGAAACTACCCGGGGACGGACTCGGCCCGGCAGGCCGAGATCGAGCTGCGCAGCCTGCTGCACGGGCGCTAGCGCGGGAAAGCCGCACCCCATCCGCCCGCTGCAGCGGCGGCGCTAGGAGCGCAGCGAGCAGCACGTCGGCGGAGGGCCCTGTCCCGGCGGCGTTTGTCCCGGCGGCATGCCGGGGGGCGCGGTCTGCGGCATGCCGTTCGGCGTGCTGCTGTCGCTGGGCAGGGAGGGCACCATGACCGAGGGCAGCGAGCCAGGCGTAGCTGACCCCCGGGGCGGCGGCGCGTCGCCCGGACGCCGCAGGGTGGGCGGGGGCGCGGCATCTTCGGCGGCGCGTTCCGCCTCGTCCCGCTCGCGCTGTTTCATGACCACGGCCAAGGCCGGGTCGGGCGTGCTATCCACAATGTGCCCGCCGTTGGGCAGGTACTCCGTCACCCGCGTGACGCGGTCTCCGATGAAGCGGACGAACGTGGTGCGCGCCGGCGGCTTGCCGTAAATCCAGTCTTCGTACCGTTGGCCCTGGCGATCGGTCTCGCGCACCTTGTTGCCGGTTCGTCCGAGCGCCGCCACCACCATGCCGCGCGTCATGCCCACCAGGGCGTGATGGGCCTTGATCGCCGACTTTACCGATGGCGGGAGCGGCCGGACCATCTCCTCCGCCTCCGACGGGCGGCTCCAGTCGATCAAGCTGCCGAGCGCGGCCTGCACCTGGAGCGGGGTGAGGGAAGGGAGGGCGTGCGGAAACTTGAGCGTAATCAAGGCGCCGTGCGGTCCCGAGGGAGCCGAACGCACCACGGGCTGGACCGCCGACCCCATGCCCAGCGAGATGTGGTCGTACCAGTGGGTCTTGTGCGGGCCGCCGTTGATGGCAAAGATGATGCGGTTGCTCTTGAACGTGATGGCGGTGATGGCGACCCGGTCGCCGATTCTGGCCGAGTTCCCCCGATCCTGCAGCGCGCCCTGGACGGAACTCAGGTTGAGGATCTTGCCTTCGGGCGAGATCACGATGCCATGTTTGTCCGGCGGCAGCGGGACGCGCGCGACGCCGACCTTCGCGCCCAGCAGGCGGATGATGGCGATGCGCTGCGCCTCGGTGAGCTTGGGAGACGAGGCGAACACCGACGTCAGAAGCGACAAGCCCGCCAGCACCGCCGCTGCCGCGCCCCAACCCCGGCGCCTCGCGCTCTGGTCCCACACAATGGCTGTAGTATACGCCTCGCCGGGCCGAGTGGCGCGAACCGGGGTCCGCGGCGGCGGGGATACTACAATAACCCCATGGATGGCGTGGAATCCTGCGATCTGTTGATTGTCGGCGCGGGCCCGACCGGACTGGCCTGCGCGATCGAGGCGGGCAAGGCCGGGCTGCGGGCGGTGGTGGTCGAGAAGGGGTGTCTGGTCAACTCGATCTACCACTATCCGGCGAACATGGTGTTTTTCACCACCTCGGAGCTGCTCGAGATCGGCGGCGTGCCCTTTCCTAGCGCCCTGGCGAAACCCAGCCGGCTGGAGGCGCTCGAGTATTACCGCAAGGTGGCGGCGCACTTCGCGCTGGACGTGCGCCAATACGAGCGCGTCGAGGCGATCACCGCCCTGCACCCCGGCTTCGCCGTGCGCAGCGGCCGGGGGCGCTACCGCGCCGGCGCGGTGGTGATCGCCAGCGGCTATTACGACCTCCCCAACCTGATGGGCGTGCCGGGGGAGGAGCTGCCGCACGTGTACCACTACTTCCATGAGGCGCACCCGTTCGCCGGCCAGCGCGTGGCGGTGATCGGCGGCAAGAACTTCGCCGCCGAAACCGCGCTCGATCTGTATCGCCATGGCGCGAAAGTGACCATCATTCATCGCGGAGCGGGCCTGGGGGCGAGCATCAAATATTGGGTGCGGCCGGATATCGAAAATCGCATCAAGGCGGGCGAAATCGCGGCGCGGTTTGAAACCCGGGTGCGGGAGATCCTGCCGGGCAGGCTGCGCCTCGAGTCGCCGGCGGGGGAGGAGGAGATGGCGGCGGACTTCGTCTTCGCGCTCACCGGCTACCACCCCGACTTCGACTTCCTGCGGGCGGCCGGGGTGGAGCTGGACGAGAGGATGCGGCCGCGTTGCGATCCGGCCAGCTACGAGACCAACGTTCCCGGCCTCTACCTGGGCGGGGTGGTGGTGGCCGGGCGCAATACGTCGGAGATTTTCATCGAAAACGGCCGCTTTCACGGGCAGGTGATCGTGGCTTCCATCCTCAACCAGCGGGCCGCGGTGCGGCCGGCCTAGCGGCGACGTGGCCCTCGAACCGATTCTCGTGATCGAAACCAGCCTGGACGACTGCCCCCCCCAGGTGGCCGGCTATGTCCTGGAGCGGGCGCTGGAGCTGGGCGCGCTGGACGCCTACCTCATTCCGGCGCAGATGAAGAAGAATCGTCCCGGGGTGGTGCTGACGATCCTGGCGCGCCCGGAGCAGCGCGCCGCCATGGTCGGGCTGCTGCTGCGCGAAACGCCCACCCTCGGCGTGCGCATCCTGGCCTGCGAGCGCGAGACGCTGGCGCGGAAGATCCTCCGGGTGCCGACCGAGTTCGGGGCGATCGCGGTCAAGGTGGCGGGCGACAAGGCCGCGCCCGAATATGAGGACTGCCGCGCTGCGGCCAAGCGTCACGACGTGACGTTGCGGGCGGTGCAGGCGGCGGCCATGGCCGCCTACGCGCTGCGCCGCAAGAAATAAGTTTCCTGTCGCCTCGCATTTGGATGTAGAATCCTGCTGCAGCGGAGCGGCGTGGCCGCTCGCGGGGGGTGCGATGAAGCATCGGGTTGCGATGGGAAATCGGCGGCGGCTCGTCAGAGCGGCGGCCGCGGCATTGGGCATGGCGGGTTTGCTCTGCGCCACCGGGTGGGCGCAGAGCCTGACCACGGGGGCGCTGTCCGGCGTGGTCAAGGATCCGTCCGGGGAGGCGATCCCGGGAGCGGCGGTGACGCTTACCAACGCGGCCACGGGCGCGTCGCATACGACCCAGACGCAGATCAATGGCAGCTACCTGGTGCCGCTGCTGCAGCCGGGCAGCTATACCGTCACGGTTGCGAAGGCCGGCTTCAAAACCGCCAAGCAAAGCGGCGTCGCGATCGCGGTGAGCACCAACGCCACGCTGAACTTCCAACTCACGCTGGGCGCGGCCACGCAAACCGTGGAAGTCACCGGGCAGCCGCCGCTGATCCAGCCGCAGAACGCGAACACGACGACCACCCTCAACGCGAAGGCGATCGCCAACCTTCCGAACCCGGGCAACGACATCACCATGCTGGCGCAAATCTCGCCTGGCGCGGTGATGCACGTGCAGGGCGGGGGCGGGACGGCGGGCCTGTCGTTCAACGGCGTGCAGGGCAACGCGGTCGAGTACACCTACGACGGCATGGACGACAATGACCCGTTCAACAACGACAACAACAGCGGGCCGAGCAACATGCTGCTGGGGCAGAATTCCGTGGCGGAAGTGACGGTCAACACCAACGCCTATGACGTCAATCAGGGGCGCATGGCGGGCGGGCAGGTCAACTACACCACGAAGTCGGGCACCGACAATTTCCACGGCGATCTGCAGTGGCAATGGAACGGAAGGGCGCTGAACGCCCACGATTTCTTCGACAAGTCCACGCCGTTGGCGCCGGGCCAGTCGGTGGTGAACAAGCCCTTCGACAACGTGAACAACTGGGCGGCGAGCATCGGCGGGCCGATCGTGAAGCACAAACTGTTCTTCTTTTTCGACAACGAAGGCACGCGGATTGACCTGCCGATTTCCCGGACGTTCCTGGTGCCGACGCCGGCGTTCGAAAGCTACGCGCAACAGCAACTGCTGCTGGGCGGGTACGACACCAACGCCGCGCTGGCGAGCGGCGGGCATTATCGTTATCTGCCGGCGCAGCCGGGCGAGGCGGCGTGGCTGCAGGACTTCTTCAAGCTCTACGGCAACACTGCGGTGGGCACGCGCAATCAGTCGGCGATCAGCCCGGATACCAAGAAATTCTTCGGTTGCAACCTGCTGGCGAACGGGACGGTGGATCCCAATTACGTGCCGCAGAACAACCCCACCGCCGCGGGCGGCGCCAATCCAATCCCGTCGGACACGGGCTGCGTCAACCAGGGCATCTTCGAGGGCACGGCGCACACACCGGAGACGCTGACGGATTTCCGCATTGACTACGACATGACGGCGAACGACACGGTCTGGGGCAAGTATCTGGATGACCAGGGGCTGCAGACCACCGGCATCAACCCGGTGAACCCGCTGTTCAACGAGAGCTCCTTCCAGCCGGATCACCAGGGGGTGCTCGACTGGACGCACGTGTTCACACCGACGCTGACCAACGACGCTTCGACCGGCTTCTTGTGGTACAGCGCGATTTTCAACTTTGTCTCGCCGGCGGCGGAGCACGCGGCCATCGGCGGGCTGGGCGCGCTGCTGAGCCCCTTCCAGGCACTGGGTTCGACCGTCTTCCCCCTCGGCCGGAATGTGACGCAGTACCAGTTCATCGACAACCTGTCGTGGGTGAAGGGGACGCACTCGTTCGAGTTCGGCGAAAACTTCCGGCGCGAGATCGTCAACGACCACTTCCTGGGGCGCAATTCCTACGCCAGCAGCCAAGCGGGGAACTTTTCGGAAGTGATGTATGGCGCGGCGAGCAGCGCCCAGCTTGCCTTCCCGGTGGCCACGGAGGAACAATTCCGCGATTTTTCGCTGGACGTGTACGCGGGCGACACCTGGCAGATCGCGCCGACATTGACGCTGACCTACGGC
>JAKAOE010000199.1 GCA_021823305.1 Acidobacteriota bacterium | reverse complement strand
AGCGCCTGCAGGTGAGCCATCATGCGGCGGTGGCGCTGGTGACGCGGGCGCAGAACCTGAAGCTGGTGAGGCGGGCCCAGGGCAAGGAGGACCGGCGCACGGTGCAGGTGTCGCTCACGCCCAAGGGCGAGGCGCTGATCGCGGAACTGGCGGAGCTGCACCACCAGGAACTGGGGCGGCTGTCGCACATCCTGCTGAAGCAGCTGCAGTCCATCGGCAACGCCGCCCGCCGCCGCCGGGTAAGCTAGAATCGAAGCGTGGCCGCTCCGGTCGCCGTCGCCGCTCCCTTCGCCGCCGTCGCGGACGCGCTGGGCGCGCTCCGCGCCGGGCGCATGGTGGTGGTGGTGGACGACGCCGACCGCGAGAACGAAGGCGACCTGACGCTGGCGGCGGAGCGGGTCACGCCGGAGGCGATCAATTTCATGGCCCGCCACGGGCGCGGCCTGATCTGCGCCGCGCTCACGCCCGAGCGGTTGGAGGCGCTGCGCATCCCGCTGATGACGGCGGACAACACCAGCGCCTTCGGCACCGCCTTCTGCGAATCGGTGGACGCGCGCGATGGGGTCACCACCGGCATCTCGGCCGCCGACCGGGCGCGCTCCATCCAGGCGCTGGTGGATGCCGGCACCCGGCCCGCCGACCTCGCCCGCCCCGGCCACATCTTCCCGCTGCGGGCGCGCCCGGGCGGGGTGCTGGTGCGCGCCGGGCAGACCGAGGCGGCGGTGGACCTGGCGCGGCTGGCGGGGCTGCAGCCGGCGGGCGTGATCTGCGAAATCATGAACGAGGACGGCAGCATGGCGCGCGTGCCGCAGCTCGAGGCCTTCTGCCGACGGCACGACCTGCTGATGATCACCGTGGCCGACCTGATCCGCTACCGGCTGCGGCACGAGCGCCACGTCCACCGCGCCGGCGAGAGCGAGATCGAGACCGCCTGGGGCCGCTGCCGGATGCTCGCCTACCGCAGCCAGCTCGACCAGGAGATGCACACCGCGCTGGTGTTCGGCGGCGGCGCCGCCGCGGCGGGGCGGGCGGGCACGCTGGTGCGGATGCAGGCGCACTGCCTGCCGGCAGCGCTGGGGTCGCGCGCCTGCGCCTGCGGCGCCAACCTGGCGGCGGCGCTGCGCCGCATCGGGGAGGAGGGCGCGGGCGTGCTGGTCTACCTGCACCAGACCGGCGCCGGCTACGCGCTGACGCCGGAGGGCGGCATCCATCACGCCGAAGCGGCGCAGGCGCAGGCGGGCGGCGATGCCGCCGGTCAGAGCGCGGCGGGCGAAAAGATCCAGCGCCAGATCGGAGTCGGGGCGCAGATTCTCGCCGACCTGGGCGTGCACGAGATCCGGCTGCTCACCGACCATCCGCGCCGGCTGGCCGGCCTGGAGGGCTACGGCCTGCACATCGCCGAGAACGTGCCGCTGCACGCCGCCGCGCCGCCGGCATGACGCCCGCGCCCGCGAACGTGGACGTCTCGCTGTCGCAGGGCGTCGCCATCCGCTGGCGCGACGGCCACGAAAGCCATTACGCCATCGCCGCGCTCCGCGCCGCCTGCCCCTGCGCCACCTGCCAGGACCTGCACGGCGAGGGCCGCGCCCCCGAACCCGCCAATCCGCTGCACCTGTTCCAGGCCGCGCCCAACCGCCTGCTCGAGGTCAAGCCGGTGGGACGCTACGCGCTCCACTTCCGTTTCAGCGACGGCCACGAAACCGGCATCTTCACCTGGGAGTACCTGCGCTCGCTCTGCGCCTGCGACGCCTGCCGCTCAGGACGGTGAAGGCTGACCGCTTGGCGCCGCCGGATTCGCCGGCCGCGACGCGCATGGCCGACGTCCGGCCTCCACTACCGGATAATAGGGCTCCTCTCACATGCCACGGTGACGGCTATCACGGCGGCGCGCCGGCCGCGGACCTAGCATCGAAGTAAGCCAGCAACGATATCCAAGTGACAGGAGGTACAAGCCATGGCAACGCAATCGTTGAGCGAGAGAAGCGAGATGGAGCCGGCGGTCCATGTGGGAGCGCCGGACCGGATGATGCAGGATATGTGGGACTCGCTGGCGCGGCGGGCCTTTTCAATCTTTGAAGACAACGGCTGTCTGTTCGGCCGCGAACTGGACGACTGGTTGCGCGCCGAGCGCGAGCTGTTTCATCCGGCGCACGTCGAGGTCTCGGAGTCGGGCAACAACTTCACGATCCGCGCCGAGGTGCCCGGGTTCGCGGCCAAGGACCTGGACATCAACCTGGAAGGGCGGCGGCTGACCATCTCCGGCCTGCGCACCGCGCGCGAGGAGCGCAAGGAGAAGAAGACGGTCTACACCGAGGCCTGCTCGGACAAGATCTTCCGCACGATGGAGCTGCCGGCGGACATCAACGCGGAGGGCGCGAAGGCGACGCTGAAGGACGGGATGCTGGAACTGGATCTGCCCAAGGCGGCGCCGGCGAGAAAAGTGACGGTCATGCCGGAGAAGGCCGCCTGACGGCGGCCGGTCGCGACAGTAAGAACGCGCGACCTGCGGCGGCGGGAGTGTGCATCTCCCGCCGCCGTATTATTTGTGCTCGCCGCCCCAGTGCAGCTTGGCGCGCAGGTGGGCGTAGAAGCGGGGCGGGGCGGCGGTGACCAGATCGAGCGCCAGCGGGCTGGCCATGCAGAGCACGCGGTCGCCGGGCTCGAGGCTGAGCACCTGCTGGCCGTCGAGCGTCAGGCAGGCGGATTCGGCGGCGCGGAGGTGCAGCGCGACCTCGGCGGAAGCAGGCACCACCAACGGACGCTGATTGAGCGCGTGCGGGCAGACCGGGGTGATGACCAGGGCGGGGAGCGCGGGATGCAGCACCGGGCCGCCGGCACTGAAGCTGTAGGCGGTGGACCCGGTGGGAGTGGCGACCAGCACGCCGTCGGCGCGGTAGCGGGCGACGGTCTCGCCGCCCACCGCCAGGTCCAGTTGCACGATGCGGGCGGCCGAGGCCTTGCCCACCACTACTTCGCGGAGCGCGTAGAGTACGGCGACCTCGCGCTCGGCCGAGCCCTCACCGCCGGCGGGGCGCAAAACGCGGACGCGCACCAGCGCGCGGCGCTGGCGGTGCCCGCGGCCGGCGAGAATCGCCTCCAGACTGGGGTAGAGGTCGCCGGCGGCGGTTTCGGCGAGAAACCCGAGCGTGCCGAGGTGCACCGCGAAGATGGGCGTGCCGGCGGGAGCCAGACGGCGGGCGGCGTGCAGCACGCTGCCGTCGCCGCCGAGCACCACGGCGAGCGCGGGCGCGGGGTCGGCGGGCGCGTCGGCGACCGGATCGTAGCCGCGGGCGGCGAGCCAACCGGCCAGTTCCTCAGCGAGGCGCGGCGCCTGGGGATGGCCGGGCTTGGCGTAGAGCGCGATGCGCGCGCCGGCGGCGATGGTGGGCATTTTCCCCACTATTATGCGGGAAAGCGGGCGGCGAGCAGCCATTCCTGGTTGCCGCGCGCGCCCAGCACCGGGCTCGGGAGGGCGCCGCGGCACTCGCCGCCGGCGGCGCGCACCGCCGCCGCCACCCGCTCCACCGCCGCCTGCCGCGCCGCCGCATCGCGCACGATGCCGCCCTTGCCCACGGCGGCGCGGCCGCACTCGAACTGCGGCTTCACCAGGATGACGGCGTCGGCGCCCGGCGCCAGCAGCGGCACCAGCGCCGGCAGCAGCAGGGTGACGGAGATGAAGGAGACGTCCACGGTCAACAGCCCGGGCGCCTCGCCCGCGCCCAAATCCCGGGCGCGCAGGTAGCGGGCGTTGGTGTTCTCCAGCAGGTGGACGCGCGGGTCGGTGCGCAGGCGCCAGACCATCTGGTTGGTGCCGGCATCGACCGCGTGGACGCGGCGCGCGCCGCGCTGCAGCAGGCAATCGGTGAAGCCGCCGGTGGAGCTGCCGACATCGAGCGCGACACGGCCGGCGACGGGAATGGCAAAGGCGTCGAGCGCGGCCGCCAGCTTGGCGCCGGCGCGGCTGGCGTAGGGCGGGGGCGACGCAACCAGGGTGATCTCGGCGTCGGCGGGGACGGCGTGGCCGGGCTTGGCGGCGGGCAGGCCGCCGACGCGGATGGCGCCGGCCAGGATCAGCGCCTGCGCCTGCTCGCGCGTGGGCGCCAGCCCGCGCTCCACCACCAGCCGATCGAGGCGTTGTCTGGGTGCGGCCTTGGCCGCCATCACCAGCGCCGCGCGGCGGCGGAAGCGGGGCGGCCGGCGGCGGCGAATTCGCGGATGCGCTGGCAGATGCCGTCGCAGTCGAGGCCGAACTTGGCGTGCAGCAGCGCCGGTGAGCCGTGCGGGATGATGCGGTCGGGCACGCCGATGCGCAGCAGCGCCGCCGGGATGCGGCGGTCGTCGAGCAGCGCCGCCACCTGCGCGCCAAACCCGCCCGCCAGCGTGCCCTCCTCGGCGGTCACCAGGAAGGGCTTTTCCGCCGCCAGGCAGGCGATCAGCTCCTCGTCCAACGGCTTGAGGAAGCGGGCGTTGATCACGGTGAGCGAGAGGCCCTCCTGCGCCAGACGCGCGGCGGCCTCGAGGCAGGGATAGACCATGCTGCCGAGCGCCAGGACGGCGCCGTCGCCGCCCTCGCGCAGGATCTCGGCGCGGCCGATCTCGAGCGTGCGCAGCGGCTCGGGCGCCACGCCCAAGCCGTTGCCGCGGGGGTAGCGGAAGGCGATGGGGGCGCCGTGCTCGAGCGAGGTGTAGAGCATGTGGCGCAGCTCGCTCTCGTCCTTGGGCGCCATCACGGTCATGTTGGGCGCGGCGGCGAGGTAGGCGAGATCGTAGAGGCCGTGGTGGGTGGGGCCGTCGGCGCCGACGATGCCGCCGCGGTCAAGCGCGAAGGTGACCG
>JAKAOE010000198.1:3722-4857 GCA_021823305.1 Acidobacteriota bacterium | reverse complement strand
TCGCCAGTTGCCGCCACAGCGGCACAGGATGCAGAGGAGAACCGAAATCCAAACTGCCGGGCATACTTCTGCTTCTAGTTTAGAGACACCGGCCATGGGCAAAAGGTTGCGGAAAGCAGCCACCGGCCTGCGGGCATGCCGGCGGTGGCCCGTCGCCGGCGCGAATATAATGAACCGTGGCCGGTTCCTATAAAAGCACCCTAAATCTGCCCTCGACGCCCTTCCCGATGAAGGCCGATTTGCCGCTGACCGAGCCGAAGCGGCTGGCCTGGTGGAAGGAAATGGACATTTACGGCCGCATCCGCGCGGCGCGCGCCGGGCGGCCGGTGTTTCTGCTGCACGACGGGCCGCCCTACGCCAATGGCGCCATCCATCTGGGCACGGCGCTGAACAAGGTGCTCAAGGACTTCATCGTCAAGTCGAAAACGATGGCCGGGTTCGATGCGCCCTATATTCCGGGCTGGGACTGCCATGGCCTGCCGATCGAGATCAAGGTGGACCAGATGCTGGGGCCACGCCGGGCGGAGCTCGAACCGGTCGAGATCCGCCGACGATGCCAGGCGTACGCGCGCGAGAACGTCGAGCTGCAAAAGGGCGGCTTCGTGCGGCTGGGCGTGTTCGGGCAGTGGGATGATCCCTACCTGACGATGGCGCCGGGATACGAGGCGGTGATCGCCGAACAGATCCTGGCGTTTCTCCGCTCCGGCTATGCCTACCGCGGGCTGCGGGCGGTGTACTGGTGCATTCACGACCGCACCGCGCTGGCGGAAGCGGAAGTGGAATACAAGGAGCACGAGAGCCCGACGGTGTGGGTGCGCTACCGCTATGCCGGCGGGCGGCTCCCGCCGGCGCTGGCTTCGGCGGTGGACGCGGCGCAACTGGCGGCGGCGGTGTGGACCACCACGCCCTGGACGCTGCCGGCCAGCATGGCGCTGGCGTTCCATCCCGAACTGGAGTACGTGGCGGTGCGCAGCCGCGGCGGCGCCACGCTGCTCCTCGCGGCGGCGCGGCTGGAAGCGGTGAGCGACGCGCTTGGGGAGGGCTGGAGCCAGGCGGACGTACTGGCGCGCTTTTCCGGCAGCAAGATGGAGGGGGTTCGCTTCGCCCACCCCTGGCTGGAGCGGGAAGAGCCCGC
>JAKAOE010000198.1:0-3712 GCA_021823305.1 Acidobacteriota bacterium | reverse complement strand
TGCTGGTGGACTACATCACCACCGACCAAGGCAGCGGCATCGTGCACACCGCGCCCGGCCATGGCGCGGAGGACTTCGCCACCGGCGAGAAATACAACCTGCCGGCGCTGTGCCCGGTGGACGCCGAAGGCAGGTTCTTCGGACCGGAGACGCACCCGTTCGAAGGGCAGGCCATCTTCGCCGCCAACCCGGCGATCATCGCCCACCTGCGGCAGGTGGGGGCGCTGCTGGCGGAGGCGCCGCTGCGGCACTCCTATCCGCACTGCTGGCGCTGCCACCACCCGGTGATCTTCCGCGCCACCGAGCAATGGTTCATCGGCCTCGACCGCGCGCCCGCGGGCGGCGGCGCGAGCCTGCGGCAGCGGGCGCTGGAGGCGATCGCGGATGTGCGCTGGCAGCCGGCTTGGGGCGGCGAGCGCATCCGGCAGATGGTGGCGGAGCGGCCGGACTGGTGCATTTCGCGCCAACGGGTGTGGGGCGTGCCGATTCCGGTGTTCCGCTGCGCGGGTTGCGGCGGCTTTCTGCGCGACGCGGCCACCGACCAGCGCATCGTGGAGGTGTTCGCCGCCCAGGGCGCCGACGCCTGGTTCACGCAGCCGCCGGAGACGTTTTTGGCGCCGGGGGCGTCCTGCGCGGCCTGCGGCGGCGCCGGATTCACGCCCGAGCGCGACATCGTGGACGTGTGGTTCGAGTCGGGCTGCAGCCAGGCGGCGGTGCTGCGCCCCCGGGAGGAACGCGGCTTCGGGCTTCCCTTCCCGGCCGATCTGTACCTGGAGGGCGGCGACCAGTACCGCGGCTGGTTCCAGAGCTCGCTGCTGGTGGCGGTGGCGACGCGCGGCGCGGCGCCCTACCGCGAGACCTTGACCCACGGCTGGGTGGTGGACGCGCAGGGACGGACGATGCACAAATCGCTCGGCAACGCCATCGGGCCGGACGAGATCGTCGCCGCCCACGGGGCCGACATCCTGCGCTTGTGGGTGGCCAGCAGCGACTTCCGCGAGGAGGTGAGCCTCTCGCCCGAGCTGCTGCAGCGCGTGGCGGAGGGCTACCGCAAACTGCGCAACACCCTGCGCTACCTGCTGGGGAACCTGCACGGCTTCGTGCCGGCGCGCGACGCCCTTGCGGCGGCGGATCTGCATGAGCTCGACCGCCGGCTGCTGGCCGAAACCGCCCGCATGGCGCTTGACGTCGAACAGGAGTATGCCGAATTCGCCTTTCATCGGGCCTACCGCCGGCTGGCGGATTTCTGTGCGGTGGAACTGAGCGCGGTGTACCTGGACGTGCTCAAGGACCGGCTCTACGCCTCCGCCCCGGACGACGCGGCGCGGCGCAGCGCGCAGACCGCGCTGTGGAAGGTGCTGGGCGCGCTGGTGCGGCTGGCGGCGCCGCTGGCCGCCTTCACCGCCGAGGAGGCCTGGCAGCAGATGCGGGCGGAGGGATGGGCGGAATCGGACGCCGCCAGCGTGCATCTGGAAACCTATGCCCCCGTGCGGAGCTGGCTGGAACTGCAAACCGAGGCGGAGGAGTCCCGCTGGCGGCTGCTGTTCGCCTGGCGCGAGCAGGCGATGAAGGCGCTGGAGGAGGCGCGACAGCAAAAACGGCTGGGCTCGGGAATGGAGGCGCGGCTGGAATTGCGCGCGCCAGCGGCGGAGGCGGCGGCGCTGGAGGGGGCGCGGGAGCTGCTGGCGGCGCTGTGCATCGTCGCGCAGGTGGAAGTGGCGGCGGCGGAAGGCGCCGCGCGCGAGGTGCGGGTGCACCGCGCCGGCGGCGCCAAGTGCGAACGCTGCTGGAACTACCGGCCGGAGGTGGGCTCCCTGGAGGGGTATCCTACTCTTTGCCGCCGCTGTGCCCGGGCGCTGGACGCGCTGGGGCAGGCGGCCCGCTGAACCCATGTCCTGGCCACGCAACCCCGATCTTCGCCGCATCGCCGTCGGCGCCGGCGTGTTCCTCGCCGACCAGTTGAGCAAGGGCGTGATCGACAAGCTGCCGGCCAGTTTCGACCTGCCGGTGATTCCCGGCCTGTTTCGCATCGTGCACGCCGAAAACCCGGGGGTGGCGTTCGGACTGTTCCAGTCCTCCTCGCCCACCTTCCGCGACCTGCTGATCGCGGTCTCCAGCCTGGCGCTGGTGCTGGTGCTGGCGCTGCTGTGGCGCAGCAAGCAGTCGGCGCGCGCGGGCTACGCCATGGCGCTGATCGTGGGTGGGGCGTGCGGCAATTTGTTCGACCGCGTGCTGCACGGCCAGGTGGTGGATTTTCTGCTGTTCTACGTCGGCCGGCACAGTTGGCCGGTCTTCAACCTAGCCGACAGCGCCATCGTCATCGGCGCCGGCCTGCTGGTCTGGGAAATCATCCGCGACCGCCCGGCGGAAACCGCGGCGGCGCCATCCTCGGCCGATTCCGCCGGCGCGCCGGCGGACCTCGGCTCCTGAGCCGCACTCATGTTGCCAATCCTGTTGCGCATCGGCAGCTTCACGCTGCACACTTACGGCCTGCTGGTCGCCACCGGTTTCCTGGTGGGCATTTACACCGCGCGGCGCTTCGCCGGGAGGTTCGGGCTGGATCCGGAGAAGATCTTCAACCTGGCGGTCTACCTGGCGCTGGCGGCGATCGTGGGCGCCAAGCTGTTCCTGGTGTTTCAGGACTGGCGCTACTACATCCACGACCCGGGCAGCCTGTTTAGCTGGGGATTCGTCCAATCGGCCGGCATTTTCTACGGCGGCCTGGTGCTGGCGCTGCTGACGTTGACGCTGTACGTGTGGCGGCAGAAGTTGCCGTGGTTGGCGGTGGGCGACGCCGTCGTGCCGGGGGTGGCGATCGGACACAGTATCGGGCGGCTGGGATGCTTTTCCGCCGGCTGCTGCTGGGGCAAGCCGACCACCGGATGGTGGGGGATCACGTTCACTAACGCCTATTCCCACGCCACGGTGGGGGTGCCGCTGAACATTCCGCTCTACCCGACGCAGTTGATCGAGTCGTTTTGCGAGCTGGTGATCTTCCTGGTGTTGTGGCGGCTGGCCAAGCGGCGGGCCTTCGTGGGCCAGCTCACCGCCGTCTACCTGATCAGCTACGGCGTGGTGCGCTTCCTGGTGGACTTTTTGCGCTACTACGAACCGCAGGCGCTGCTGTTCCACGGCCTGATGACCGACGCGCAGCTCACCAGCCTGTTCATGATCGCGCTGGCGGTCGGCATCTGGGCGGCGCACGCCCGCCACGCCGTGCCCGCCACCGCCTCGTCCGCCTCCTGAGGCCATGGCCGAGGCGGCGCTGGCGCTGATCTGCGATCGCGCCGATGGGCCGCGGCTGGACCGCTTTCTCAGCGGCTGCCTGCCGGACTGGAGCCGCACCGCGCTGCAGGCGCAGATCCGCGCCGGCGCGGTGCGCGTCAACGGGCGCGAGATGCGGCGCCCAAGCCACGCGCTGGCGGTCGGCGACCGGGTCGAGGCGGCGCTGGGGGCGGCGCTCGCCGCCCGCGCGGCGGCGGCGCGGGTGGAACCCGAGGCGGCGCCGCTCGACGTGCTCTACGAGGACGCCGACCTGGCGGTGATCAACAAGCCGGCGGGCATGGCGGTGCACCCCGGCGCGGGCCGGCAGTCGGGCACGCTGGTGAACGCGCTGCTGCACCGCTATCCCGGTCTGCCGCGGCCCGCGGGCGGCGCGGTCCGGCCCGGCATCGTGCACCGCCTCGACCGGCTGACCAGCGGCGCCATCGTG
>JAKAOE010000197.1 GCA_021823305.1 Acidobacteriota bacterium | reverse complement strand
AGGGCGCTCTTACCATGATCAATGTGGCCGGCAGTACCGACGGTCACCGGCGGGCCTACTTCTTGAACAGGGCGTCGAAGCCGGCGCGGGCAGCATCGCCGGCCGGCGGTGCCGCGCCGCCACGCCAGGCCTCGGCGAGGGGGTCGAAGTAATCGCAGCGGTTGTTGCGTTCCTTGTCGCGCACCCATTCGGCCTGATTCTCGCGGCACTCATGGTGGGCGCCGGGATCGTAGTGGCGGCAGTTGCGGCAGGCGTGCAGGTCGGCGTCGCAGCGCGGGCAGGTGTCCCGCATGCTCACGCGCTGCCCGCTGGGCAACGCAATGGTCTGGCCGCAATTACCGCACCGCATGAGCCCATTGTAAGGCGGGCGCGGCCCCCGGCGGGACCGCGCCCCAGGGTTGCCGCGGAGCGTGGCCGGCTATGCCGGCTGGCTGGTGGGGCGCAGCGGACGCCGCTGCAAGCCCGCGCCGCCGACGGCCCCGCCCAGGAGCGCGCAACCCAACCCGATGAGCGACACCCAGAACAGCCCCCAGGCGGCGCGGGCGCCGCCCGTCTTGACCGCTTCGCCGGCGGTGGAGGCAGCCCCGGCCGCCGGCAGCGGAGGTACCTGGTTGAGCAGCGACGCGGCGCGCGTGGTGGTGATGTTGGCGTCGGCCGCCAGCGTGCCCGCCGCGCCGGCGCGGTCACCGGCCATCAACTGCGCGGCGATGGCGGCCGCCTGCGCGCTGGTGAGGCTGATGCCGTTGGTCCGCAGCACGCCCTGCACCGTCGCGGCGTGACCGCCGGCGACCGAGCTCAGCGCCGAGCCGGCCAGGCCGCCGGCGGCGCTCATCGCCACGCCCGCCGCGCCGCCCACCACCCACAGCATGGTCGCCAGGATCATTCCCCAGAGCACCAGGCCACGCATCATGCCCTGACGGCGGGAAGTGCGCGGGGTACGGCCGGCGACCCAGGCGCCGGCGAAGGTGGCGACGAGCAGCATCACGACGCTCCATGCCATCGCGCCGGCGCCGACTCCGGCCCAGGAGCCGGCGGCTGCCGGGTTCAGCGCGGAAAAGCCGATGCCCAGCACGAACGACACCAGCAACACCGCAAACCCGACGAACGCCAGATACCCGGTCCAAACTCCATTCCAATCCATGTGGCGCGGCGCTTCGACCGTAGTGGCGGCGACCTGCGACGCGACGTCGCGATCCGCCTGCCGCCGGATGTAGAGCCGACGCTCAATGCTGCGAACCGTACTCATGGCATGCCTCCTCTGCAACCTCGCTAACCGGGTGCGATGCCTTGGAGACGAGGAGGGTGTGTTGCCGCCGGGAAAGAATTTTCACTTTGGAAGCCGGGCTTCCGGCTCCCCGGCCGGGACGAATCGGTATTGGCCGTCTTCGCGTGCCACATAGCCCCAGGGCATTTCCGGGTCGTGCGTGAACACCAGCAGCCAATGCTCCCGCACCGCCTGATCGAGCACGCGATGCTTGTTGTCGATGGTTTCCAGCGGAAACAGATCGAAACCCATGACCCAGGTGGGCTTGAGGTGCCAATGGGTGGGCATCAGGTCGGAGACGTAGCAGGCAGTCTGCCCACCCGAGCGGATCACTACTCCCTGCAGGCCGCGGGTGTGCCCAGGCAGCGGCAGCAGTTCAAGGCCGGGCAGGAGCTCGCGCCTGCCTTCCACCAGTTCCATCCGGCCGGCGGCGACCAGGGGCTCATAGTTGTCGGCCAAGTAGCTGACGCGGTCGCGCTCATGTTGTTCGCGCGCGTGCTCCCACTCCTGGCGCTGCACGTAGTAGCGGGCGTTGGGGAAGGCCGGGACCAGGGCGCCATCCGGCGTGCGGATGGTGTTCCAGCCGCAGTGGTCGTAGTGGAGATGGGTGTTGATCACCAGGCTGACCGCTTCAGGCGGGTAGCCGGCGGCGCGCAGGCGGTCCAGGTAGTCGCGGCGCGGATCCACGCCCCAAATCGTCATTTGTTTCTGGGTGAGTTTGTTGCCGCACCCGGTCTCAATCAGCACGAGCGCATTCTGATGGCGCACCAGCAGGGAGTTCAGGCTGGTTCGAACCCGATTCTGATCGTCGGCGGGGGTGGCGCGGTTCCACATCGGCTTGGGGACGACGCCGAAGAAGGCGCCCCCGTCGAGAAAGTAGGTTCGATCGGTGATGACCGTGAGCTCGCTGTCGCCGAGGCGGCGGCGGAAAGGTCCGGTCCATTCGGAGGCTGCAGGTTGGGTCATGCGGGGTCTCCGCGCCGCAGGCGGCGCCACAACCACCAGAATACGAGGATGGCGGCGCACGCGAGGACTACGTCCAGCCGGCCGGCCAGTCGCAGCAATCGCCGCCAGTGGCTGCCGAGCAGCCAGCCGGCGGCGCCGGCGGCGCCGGTCCAGGCGAGCGCGCCAAGGACGTTGTAGATCATGAACGGGCGCCAAGCCATGTCGGCCAGACCGGCGATCACGCCGGCGAGCATGCGCAGGCCGGCGATAAAGCGGGAGACGAGGATGGCGGGCGGACCATGGCGGGCGACGAAGGCGGCGACGTGCGCCTGGCGGCCGGAGGAATACGGCAGCGAGCGGCGCACCCAGGGGCGGGCGTAGCGGCCGAGCGCGAAGCCGGCGGCTTGGCCGAGCGTGGACGCCAGGCTGCCGACCAGGACCAGAGCGAGGAGGCCGACGTCGCCGCGGGTGCGCGCCTGAAACCCGCCGTAGAACAGCGCCAGCTCGCCGGGCACGGGCAAGCCGAAGTTTTCGAGCAGCAGCACGCCGAAGACAGCCCAGAGGCCATACTGCGCGAACCAGCTCTGAAAATCGGCGAAGAGGGCGTGCACGTCAGCGATCCTCCGCGAGAAAACCGCCGGCGGCGGCGACAAACGCGTCCGGATCCTCGGCGAAGGCGATGTGCCCAAGGCCAGCCAACACGCCAAGCCGGGCGTTGGGAAGCGCGTCGCGCAGCGCGGCGGCGGTGCCGACGGGCACCACCGGATCGCGATCGCCCCACAACAGCAGCACCGGCAAACGGCAGGCGGCCAGTTGGGCGCGCAGCGCCGCCCGCTGGCGCGGCCAGTGGCGGCAATAGGCCGCCACCGCGGCGCCGAGGCCGGGCCGGCGCAGCGTCTCGGTGTAGGGCGGGATGAGCGCAGGATCGAGGCGGGAGGGATCGCCAAAGATCGTGCCCAGCAACCGGCGATGAACGCCGGTGGGCAGGCACGCGCCTACCCAGGCGCCGGCGCGGGCGCCGCCGGCGGTCATCATGAAGCGCTGGCGGCGGCTGGGTGTCCAGAACGGGTGGGCGGGCGCGGCCAACAGCAGCCGCCGCACGTGGCCGTCGCCGAAGGACGAGGCGGCGAAGGCGAGCGCCAGGGCGCCACCCCAGGAGGAGCCGAGCAGCGAAAACTCGCTCAGCCCGAGCGCAGCGACTGCGGCGGCCAGCCACCGGCTGAGCCCGGCGAGCGAGGGATCCGGATACCGATCGGAGGCGCCGATGCCGGGTAGTTCGAGACTCCAGCAGGTGAATTCGGGCGCCCAGCGCGCGACGGCGGCGGCCCACTGCCTCTCGTTTCCAAGCAGGCCATGCAGCAACACCAGATCGGGGCCGCAGCCGGCGCGCGCAAACCGCAGGCGGCCGGTGGGAAGGGTGACGGCCTCCAGCGGGCGCGCCATGTGGGCTAGCTGATCTTCTCCGGCAGGTTCATGTCGAATTGGGTCTCCGGCTGAATCAGGGCGGCCCAGGGCCGCGCCACCTCCTCCGGCGTAAGGATGCCGGCCAACGTCCATTGGTCGGCGGAGGCGGCAAGGACACGCGCCGGGATCGGATCCATGGCGGGATGGGAGACACGAATTACCGAAAGTCCGGTCTTGGGGTGGGCGCCGGCGGCAAAGCCGTTGAGGCGATGGGTGAGAAAGTGCACCGCCTCGGCGGCGGAGGCGAAACCGGGGTAGCTGTCGCGCGGGGCGGCGCTCGCCTCGAGATGCAGCTTGTGATCGCCCGCCTGCGCCCGCACCTCATAGTGCGAGTACGGACCGGCGGCATCGTCAATCGCCAGCTCCACGGCGGCGTGCTCGGTGGGAATCGCCAGGCTGAGGACGGCGGCGGCGGCGCGCGCCGAAACCCAGGAGCGGATGAAGAGCACGCCGGGCTCGGAGTTGTGGCGGACATAAACGCGATAGTTGACCTGGCGGAAGCCGCTGAGCACGTAGGGGAAGGCGGCGCCGCTTTCGAGCGCGACCGTAGCCAGGAAGGCGCGCGGGCCGGCGGGGGTGTCGCGCAGGTCGAGGTCAATACCGGGGGGCAGCACCGAGGCCAGGCGCTCGGGCGGCACGGTGTGGATGACGTAGAGCAGGTTGCGTAGCTTGAGGCCGATTGCCATATCGTTTCAATTCAGCGGAGATCCGTGGGCGCCGTCCAGCGCCAGCTGCGGGCTGACCGCCAAACCGGCGCCGGCGCGCTCGCCACGGCGGAAGCGCGGCCAGGCGGCGGCGGCGATCATGGCGGCGTTGTCGGTGCACAGCGGCAGCGCGGGGGCAAACAAGCCCAGGCCGCGGCGTTCCGCCTCCGCCTGCAGGCGGCGGCGGAGAGCGCGGTTGGCGGCCACCCCACCGGTGACAAACAAGCTGGCGGGGGCGTCGCCGGCGGCGGTCAACGCGTCCACCGCAGCGAAGCTGCGCTGCGCCAGATCCTCCACCACCGCGGCTTGGAAGGAGGCGATCAGGTCCAGCGTCGCCGAGTCGCATAGCAGGCCCCAATCCTGCGCCGAGGGGGTGCGGCCGAGTTCGGCGGCGGCGCGGCGCCGGGTGGCGATGCCGGATTCCAGGCCGGTTGCCTGGACGTGGCGCAGCACTGCGGTCTTGAGGCCGCTGAAGGAGAAGTCCAGCGCATT
>JAKAOE010000196.1 GCA_021823305.1 Acidobacteriota bacterium | reverse complement strand
GATCTGGCCGAGCTCGTGGCCGCGGGCGGAGAACTGGTAGAGGACCTTCTTGGCGGGGTAGAGGCGGGTCTCCTCGAGCGTATCGAGGGCGCGGGAGACGAGCGCGAGGCGGGCGATGCGGCGCCAATCGAGGTTGGGGAGCGGGGTGGGCGTGGGGGCGGGGGCGCCGAGGGTGAGGGGACTGCGGGTAGGGCCGGCACCGCGCCGGAGGGGTCCGCCTTCGCCGGGGCCGCGGCGCGGCGCGGGGCCGGCTTCGCCGACGTTACGGCGCGGCCCGCGGCGGCGGCGGCGGCGCTTGGGCTTTTGGGAGGGTGCTGGTGTGGAGGCGGGCGCGGCGGAAGCCTCGGCTTGCGGCGGACCCGCCGGCGCCGGGGCTTCGGCGGGAGGTTCCGGCTGCGCGATCGCGTCGCTGGCGGCAGGGGGCGGCTCCGGCGGCGCGGCGGCGTCGCCGGAGCCGGGGCGCTGTTCTTCAGGCACGGACGGCCTCGGGGGCGAGGGTGGGCGTGAGCCAGTGGCGATAGGCGGGGATGCGGCCGCGGGCGGCTTCGGCGAAGACGGAACGCAGCTTGAGGGTGAGCGGGCCGGGGACGCCGGCGCCGATGGGGCGATGATCCACGTGGGTGGCGGGGGCGATCTCGACGGCGGTGCCGCAGAAGAAGATCTCCTCGGCGATGTAGAGCTCGCTGCGGTCGATCGAGCGCTCGACCACGGTGAGGTTGAGCTCGGCGCGGGCGAGCTGCATGACGCTGTCGCGGGTGATGCCCTCGAGGATGTTGTCGGTGATGGGCGGGGTGACGAGCTGGCCGCGGCGGATCATGAACAGGTTGCTGGCGGAGCCTTCGGCGACGTGGCCGTCGTTGTTGAGGAAGATGGCTTCGTCGTGGCCGTTGGCGTGGGCTTCGTCGCCGGCGAGGACGCTGTTGGCGTAGGCGCCGCAGATTTTGGCGCGGCCCGGGATGGCGAGGTCATCGACGCGGCGCCAGGAGACGACGCCGGCCTTGAGGCCCTTGGCGGCGGCGAAGTATTCGCCGTAGGGGACGGCGACGATGGCGAAGGCGTCGTTGTTGTCGGAGTGGACGCCGATGCGGGCGGAAGCCTTGTAGGCCAGCGGGCGGACGTAGATGTTGGACTTGAAGCGGTTGCGGCGGCAGAGCTCGGCGGTGATCTCGACCAGCTCCTCGGGGGTTTTGGGAACGTCGAGGCGGAGGATGGAGCAGTTGAGCTTCCAGCGGCGGTAGTGGTCGAGGGCGCGGAAGAGGTTGAGGTTGGCCTCGCGCTCGTCGTAGTAGCCGCGGATGCCCTCGAAGACGGCGGTGCCGTAGTTGAGGGCGTGGGTGAGGATGTTGACGTTAGCGTCGCCGAGGCGAACGTAGCTGCCAGCAAACCAGACTATGGTGTTCGGATCGGGCGGGGTGGTAGCAGCCATGGGCGCCAGCGGCCTCCTGAAGGAATTTTCGGGGGAATGCTCCTCTCCCGGGGTTATTTTCGCTCAGAATGGCGGCGCTTGCCAATTTACCGCTCGGTCGGGGCGCGGGGGTGCGAGACTAAACCTGATGTTTTACCTGACCGAGCTGATCAACCTGCCGCTGCGGAACACGGAAGGACGCAGGCTGGGGCGGGTGCGCGAGCTGGTGATCGAGCCGGAGCAGGACGCCAACCTGGTGCGGATGGTGATTTACCGGCACGACAACAACCAGTGGCAGATGCCGCTGCGGATCGCGGGCTTGGACCACGAGGGGATGACGGTGGACGCGCGGCAGGTGTCGCCGGTGCCGGTGAGGACGAACTCGGGGCATTTGTGGCTGCGGCGGGACGTGCTCGACCAGCAGATCATCGACGTCAACGGGCGCAAGGTGGTGCGGGTGAACGACGTCGGGCTGGAGTTGGGCGGAAGCGCGGGGGCGCGCGAGCTGCGGGCGCAACAGGTGGAGATCGGGATGTCGGGGGCGATGCGGCGGATGCTGCAGGGCGTGGTGCCGCGCGCCTGGCTGGCGCCGGCTTCGGGTTGGGTGCGGGAGCGGCCGATCCCGTGGCGGACGTTCGACCTGGTGGAGACCGATCCGGCGCGGCGGATGCGGCTGCAGATCACCTACGACGCGCTGGGGCGGCTGCATCCGGCGGACGCGGCCGACATCGTGGAGGAGCTGGCGCCGGCGGAGCGGGAGGCGGTGTTCGGGTCGCTGGACAGCGAGGTGGCGGCGGACATTCTGGGCGAGGTGGAACCGCGGCTGCAGCGTTCGCTGATCGAGGGGCTGGACGCGGAGCGGGCGGCGGACATTCTGGAGGAGATGGAGCCGGACGAGGCGGCGGACGTGCTGGCGGAGCTGCCGCAGGAGCAGTCGGAACAAATCCTGCGCGACATGGAAGCGGACGAGCGCGAGGACGTGACCGACCTGATGGAGTATCCGGAAAACACCGCCGGCGGGCGGATGACGACCGACTTCATCGCGCTGGGCGAGGCGGCGACGGCGGCGCAGGCGGTGGCGGCGTTGCGCGGGTTCGAGGGCAAGGTGGAGAGCCAGACGATGGTGTTCCTGCTGAACGCGGAGCGGCAGCTCACGGGCATGGTGCCGCTGGCGCGCATCCTGCTGGCGCGGCCGGGGGATCCGCTGCGGCCGATGGCGGAGAATCCGATCACGGTGGAGCGCGGGCAGGAGGAGAAGGAAGTGGCGGAAGTGTTCAACAAGTACAACCTGCTGGCGCTGCCGGTGGTGGACGAGCAGCAGCGCATGCTGGGCGTGATCACGGTGGACGACGTGATCTCGTGGCTGAGCCATCAATAGAACGCGGGGCCGGGCATTGATCAAACGCGGGGCCGGTCGTGGCTGCGCCACGACACCCGCTGCTCTGTACGGGCGCGGCCTCCACGGGGACCCCTGAGATGCCCCGTTCCGGCCGCGCCCTCGAGAGGTCAATCGGTGCGGCGATGCCACAGCGAAAGGGCGGCGGCATAATAGGGCGATGGCGGGGGTGGCGGACAAAGTGGAAGTGGCGGCGGGGCTGGACCCGGCGAGGTTGCCGCGGCACGTGGCGGTGATCATGGACGGGAACGGGCGCTGGGCGCGGCAGCGGCAGCGGCCGCGGCTGAAGGGGCACATGGCGGGGGTGGAGGCGGTGCGGGCGACGGTAGAGACGTGCGCGCAGTTGGGGATTCCGGCGCTGACGCTGTACGCCTTTTCGGCGGAGAACTGGAAGCGGCCGATGGCGGAGGTCAACTTCCTGATGCGGCTGCTGCGGCGCTACCTGCGCAGCGAGACGGCGGAGCTGAACCGGCAGAACATCCGGTTGGAAGCGATGGGGCGGATCGGCGAACTGCCGGACGAGGTGCGAGCGGATCTGGAGCGGGCGCGGGAAGCGACGCGGGCGAACACGGGCATGGTGCTGACGCTGGCGCTGAACTACGGCGGGCGGGCGGAGATCGTGGACGCGTGCCGGAAGCTGATCCAGGACGCGATCGCGGCGGGCGAGCTGGAGCGGGTGGAGGTGACCGAGCAGGCGCTGGGGGCGCGGATGTACGCCGCGCGGCTGCCGGAGCCGGATTTGCTGATTCGCACCAGCGGGGAGATGCGGGTGAGCAATTTCATGCTCTGGCAGATCGCCTATGCCGAGATCTGGGTGACGCCGGTGCTGTGGCCGGACTTCCGGCGCGAGCACCTGCTGGCGGCGCTGGCGGAGTTTCAGCGGCGCGAGCGGCGTTTCGGCGGGTTGGGCGGGCGGCAGACGCAAGCGGCGCGGGGGCACAGCGCCGGACCGGCGTGAGCGGGGCGCGCAACGAGGCGGCGGGGCCGCCCGCGCCGCGGCGGGCGAGCTGGGCGCGGGTGGCGACGGCGGTGATCCTGGCGCCGGTAACGCTGGCGGCGGTGTGGCTGGCGCCGGGGGCGTGGTTCGCGGCGCTGGCGGCGGGGGTGGCGGGGCTGGCGGCGGCGGAGTTCTATCATCTGGCGGAGCGGGCGGGGGTGCGGCCCTACGCCGGGCTGGGAGTGGCGGCGGCGGCGGGGGTAACGCTGGCGCTGGGCTGGCCGGGGGCGAAAGCGGCGGAGGCAGTGGTGATGCTGGCGACGGCGGGGGTGACGCTGCGGGCGCTGTCGCAGAGCGCGCGCATGGCGGCGAGCTTCGCCGATGCGGGAGCGACGCTGCTGGGGGCGCTCTACGTGGGGCTGGGCATCGGGGCGGCGGCGGCGGTGCGCGACCGCTTCGCCGAGCAGACGCAGGGCGCGGCGTGGGTGACGCTGCTGCTGGCGGTGGTGTGGCTGGGCGACGTGGCGGCGCTGTACGCGGGCAAGGCGTGGGGGCACGCCAAGATGGCGCCGCAGGTGAGCCCGCACAAGACGTGGGTGGGGGCGGCGGCGTCGCTAGGGGCGGCGGCGGCGGTGGCGGCGGTGGCGGGGGCGCGCTGGCCGGGGATTTTCGAGCGCGGCGGCGGGAGCTGGTGGAGTATGGCGCTGCTGGGCGCGGGGCTGAACGTGGCGGCGCAGGCGGGCGATTTGGCGGAGTCGGTGTTCAAGCGGGGGGCGGGGGTGAAGGATTCGGGCGGGCTGTTGCCGGGGCACGGCGGGATGCTGGATCGGATGGATGCGTTGCTGCTGGCGGCGCCGGCGCTGTGGCTGTTTTTGGCGGTGTGGCGATAGCGGCTAAAGCGGGCGCGCCGCCCACCCGAAAGGATGGATATGAAGCTTTGGGGCGGAGTCATGGCAGCGGCGCTGGGGGTGGCGGCCTGGGGGCAGGGGGCGCGGAAGCCGCGCGTGTTCGTGACCGCGACGGCGGTGACGAGCGGGCACTTCAGCCTCTTCGGGATTCACGGCACGGGCGGCGGGGGCGGCAGCACGGGCGTGGATCCGCAGCGCGATGAGTTGATCAAGACGGTGCTGCAGCGATGTCC
>JAKAOE010000195.1 GCA_021823305.1 Acidobacteriota bacterium | reverse complement strand
GGTCAGTCCGAAAGGGGGACGTAGAGGCGGCAGTTTACAATTGATCCCGTTATGACCTCCTCCGCGCTCACCGAATTGACCTCCGAAGAAGCGCTGCTGCGCCAGGCAGTACGCGAATGGGCGGAAAGCCGCGTCCGGCCATTGGTCCGGGAAATGGATGAAAGCGGGCACTTTGATGGCGACTTGCTGCGTGAGTGCTTCCGCCAAGGATGGATGTCCATCCAGCTCCCGGAACAGTTCGGCGGCAGTGGCGGCACCTTTTTCGATGCCGCCCTGGTGGTCGAGGAGCTATCGCGGGTGGATCCGTCGGCTGGCGTGGTGGTGGATGTGCAAAACACGCTGGTCAACAACGCCCTGCTCCGCTGGGCCAATGCAGCACAGAAAACAAAGTACTTGCCCCGCATGGCCAACGACTGCCTCGGCGCCTACGCGCTCTCCGAACCGGCCAGCGGCAGCGACGCCTTCGCCCTGCAAACGCGGGCGGAAAAGACCCCCCAAGGCTGGAAGCTGAACGGCCGCAAGCTCTGGATCACCAACGCGCTCGAGGCGGGCCTGTTCGTGCTGTTCGCCAACGCCGACCCGTCGGCGGGCTATCGCGGCATCACCGGTTTTCTGGTCGAGCGCGAGTTCCCCGGTTTTCAGGTGGGGAAAAAGGAAGACAAGCTGGGCATCCGCGCGTCGAGCACTTGCGAGCTGATCCTGGAAGACTGCCTGGTCCCGGACGAGAACGTGCTGGGCGAAGTAGGCAAGGGCTACAAGATCGCGATCGAGACGCTGAACGAGGGGCGCATTGGCATCGCGGCGCAGATGCTGGGCTTGGCGCAGGGGGCGCTCGAGTGCGCCACCAACTACGCCCAGGAGCGGAAGCAGTTCGGCAAGCCGATCGCGGAGTTCCAGGGCGTCCAGTTCCAGTTGGCGCTGATGCACATCGAAGTGGAAGCCGCGCGGCTGATGGTCTACAACGCGGCGCGGCTGAAGGACGCCGGCGCGAGCTTCGTCAAGGAGGCGGCCATGGCCAAGTACTTCGCTTCGCAGGCGGCCGAGCACGTCGCCTCGCAGGCGGTGGAGATTTACGGCGGCTACGGCTTCGTCAAGGACTATCCGGTGGAGAAGTTCTATCGCGACGCCAAGATCGGCAAGATCTACGAAGGCACGTCCAACCTGCAGCTGCAGACCATCGCCAAGCTGGTGCTGAAGAAGTAGACTGCGGGCATGCCGGGCACGCCGCCACGCTACATCGCCGTTGAGGGGCCGATCCGGGTCGGCAAATCCAGCCTGGCCCGGATCCTGGCGCAACGCACCGGCGGGCGGCTGCTGCTCGAGCCCGACGACAATCCGCACCTGCGCGACTTTTACGCCGGGCAGCCGGGGGCCGCATTCCGGGCACAGATGCATTTTCTGCTGCAGCGCTACCGCCAACTCGCGCCCCTCGGCCCGGGGCCGCTCTACGAGACGGTGATCGCCGATTACGTCTTCGAGAAGGACAAGATTTTCGCCTACATCAACCTCAGCGACGCCGAGCTCGAAGTCTACAACCCCTATTACGAGCTGCTGCGGCCGCAGATCGCGCTGCCCGACCTGGTGATCTACCTGCAGGCGACGCCGGCGGTGCTGCGCCAGCGCCTGCTGCGCAAGAACCAGCCGGGGGAAGCGGCGGTGTCGGATGAGTACCTGGGCGAAGTGGTGAAGGCCTACGACCACTTCTTCTTCCGTTACAGCCAGAGCGACCTGCTGGTGGTCAACACCAGCGAGATTGACTTCATCGAACGCTCCGACGACCTCCAGGCGCTGATGCGGCGTCTGGAAGAGCCGATCTCCGGCACCCAATACTACCTGCCGCTGGGCAATTGACCGCTGAGCGCGGAAAACCCCATCCGCGCTACACTATCCCCGTGGCAGGGCAGGCGCCCGGAATCCGACTCCCGCGGGAGCGGATATCGCAGGGCAGAGCAAGGCGGCCTGGCTCCCGGCTCGCAATTCCCAACTGCAGGAGGACCTGATCCCGCGCGGCGGGACGGGCACCGATGCCGATGAGCCTCTATCCTTCCGAAACGGTTGACCGCTCCCTCAAGGTGACGCTGGCGAGCTGCCGCGCCAAAAAGGAGCGCGGCGAAAAGATCACCTGCCTCACCGCCTACGATTACCCCTTCGCGCGACTCTTCGACGAAGCCGGCGTGGACATCCTGCTGGTGGGCGACTCCTGGGGCATGGCCGCGGCGGGCCTCGACAGTACGCTTGCGGTCACGGTGGCGGATATGCCTTTCGGTTCCTACCATCTGGGCGCGGCGCAGGCGGTGGAGAACGCCATCCGACTGGTGAAGGAAGCGGGGGCGGAAACGGTGAAGCTGGAGGGCGGCGAGAGCCGCGCCGCGGTGATCGCCGCCATCGTGAACGCCGAAGTGCCGGTGATGGCGCACATCGGGCTGACGCCACAGTCGGTGCACCGCCAAAGCGGGTACCACGTGCAGGGCGTGACCCAGGCGGCGGCCGAGCAACTGCTGCGCGACGCGGACGCGGTGCAAGCAGCGGGCGCGTTCAGCGTGGTGCTGGAGGGCGTGCCGCGCGAGCTGGCGGCGGCGATCACCCGCCAGCTCGCAATCCCCACCATCGGCATCGGCGCCGGACCGGAGTGCGACGGGCAGGTGCTGGTGATGCACGACCTGCTCGGGCTGAGTTTCCGGCCACGGCCGAAGTTCGTGCGCCCCTACGCCGAGCTGGCGCAGCAGGTGCGCGGCGCGGCGGAGACGTTCCGGCTGGAAGTGGAAAGCGGCGCCTTTCCCGCCGACGCGGAGAGCTACCATCTGCCCAAGGCGGCCAAGGTCGAGTTGCCGGCGCCGGCGCGGGTGCGGGTGCGGACGGCGCGCTAGTGCAACTCCTGCGCGACATTGCACAGCTGCGCGCGTGGCGCGCCGCGCTGGGCGAGCGCCCGGACTTGGGGTTCGTGCCGACCATGGGCGCGCTGCACGCCGGGCACCTCTCGCTGGTTGAAGCCTCGCGCGCGCGCGACGCGGTCACGGCGGCCAGCATTTTCGTCAACCCCACCCAGTTCGGGCCGAACGAGGATTTCGACCGCTATCCGCGCACGCTGGAGCAGGACTGCGCCCGGCTGGAGCGAGCCGGCGTGGCGGCGGTGTTCGCGCCCGAGGCGGCGGCGATGTATCCGTCCGGCGACGCCACGCGGATCGAGGTCGAGGGACTGAGCGCGCGGCTCGACGGCGCCAGCCGCCCGGGCCATTTTCGCGGCGTGGCCACCGTGGTGGCGAAGCTGCTGCATCTGGTGGCGCCGGCGCGGGCGTACTTCGGCCAGAAGGACGCCGCGCAGGTTGCGGTGCTGCGCCGCATGGCGCACGATCTGTTCCTGCCGGTGGAGACCGTCGTCTGCCCCATCGTGCGCGAGCCGGATGGCGTGGCGATGAGCTCGCGCAACCAGCTGCTCTCCCCCGCCGGGCGCGCCGCCGCCCGCGCCCTGCCGCGCGCGCTGCGCGCGATGGGCGCGGCCTACGCCGCCGGCGAGCGCGGCGCGGCGGCGCTGGTGGCGCTGGGCGAAGCCGAGATCGCGCGCGAGCCCGGCCTGCGGCTGGACTTCCTCCGCGCGGTGGACGGCGAGACGCTGCTGCCCGTGGACGCCGCCCGCCCCGGCGCGCTCTTCGCCGTGGCCGCCTTCGCCGGCGCCACCCGCCTGATCGACAACGCCCACCTGGACGCGGCCGGCCAGTGGCGGATGTAACGCGGGCGGAGCGCGGCCGCGGACGCGATCGCCGGCGCCGGCCGGGGCTTAGCGGTTGCCGGCAGCCGCGGGCGGCAAATAGAAGCCGCGGCGGGTGTAGGCGTGCAGGTGCTTCAGGTGCGGATCCTTCACCTCCAGCCGGATGGTGTGGTAGCCGGGCTGGGTCTGGTTGGAACGGTAGACGAAGCTGTACTGCAGCCGGATGTCGCGCGCCAGCTTCTCGGTGATCGCGTTCACCTGACGCAGGTTCTTGGGGAAGTAGGCGACGCCGCCGGTGTCCTCGGCGAACTGCAGCAGCACCTTGTGCGATTCGCGGCTGAACCAGCCGCCCTCGCCCTTGTCCGTCAGCCCGATGCAGTAGATCAGCGGCGCGTCCTGGGACTGGATGATCTGGAGCGTCTGCTTGAGGCTGTGGCTGCTGGCGTCGTCGTCGCCGTCGGTGATCAGCAGCAGGACCTTCTTGGGGCGCGTGCCGTAGCGCTTGAGGTAGGCGGCGGCGCGGATGACGGTGTCGTAGAGCGCGGTGCCTTCGTCGGGGTCGAGCGAGCCGAGCGCCTCTTCCAGTCGGGCGACGTTGTTGGTGAAGGGGGCGACCAGGTGGTATTCGTCGTTGAACAGGACTTCGAAGACCTCGTCCTGGGGGTTGCTGGCGCGGACGAAATTCATCGCCGCGGCGTCCACCGCGGCCACGTTGGGGCGCATGCTGCCGCTGTTGTCCACCAGGATGCCGACCGAGACCGGCGTGTCGTCGTGCGAGAAGGTGTCCACCTTCTGCCGGACGCCGTTTTCGTAGATGGTGAAATCCGACGCGGGCAGGTCGTTGACCGAACGGCCGTGCTTGTCGAGCACGTTGGCCTGCACCAGCACGTCGCTCACTTCGGCCCGGAAGACGATGCCCGAGTTGGGCGCCTGCTGCGCCCAAGCGGCGCCGCCGGGCAGCGCCGCGGCGAACAGGATGAGGAGGAGAAGTCTGCGCGGCATGCGGCTGGGAGTTCCCTCCATTATTGCATTGCGCCGGCCGGCCGCCGCGGCAACCGCGCCGAAAGCTGCTTGAAGGCGGCATAAGCGGCGATGAAGGCGACGGTGAGGCCGAAGCTGGCGAAGCTGCGCGTGTAGTAGCCGCTGAGCCAGGCGGCCTCGAGCCCGAGCACGCCTCCTGCCACCAG
>JAKAOE010000194.1 GCA_021823305.1 Acidobacteriota bacterium | reverse complement strand
TCTACACCGACGCCGACATCACCGGACGGGTGCCGATGGGCCGCTTCGCGCTGCCGGACGACGTGGCGCGGGCGGTGGCGTTTTTGGCCGATCCGGCGGAAAGCGGATTCATCAACGGCCAGGCGCTGGCGGTGGACGGCGGCTGGACGGCGGACGGCAGCTGGCTTACGCTGCGCCTGGCGCATCGCTAGGCCGGCCGCGGCGGGCGCCGGGCGGCGGCGGGGCGATGAGAATCGCCAGGAAGGCGAACAGCAGGACGTAGAGTCCGGCCTGCGGCACCAGGCCGATATTGCCGGCGAGCTGGCGCCCGAGCTTCGACCAGTCGAGCGTGCGCATGATGCCGGAGAGGTTCTGCTGCATGCGCGCCATGGCTTGGGCGGCGGCGGAGCGGGCGAGATCGGTCAGCCAGGCGCTGGCGACGATGGCGTAGAGCGAAGCCGCGGCACCGAGCGCGGCGTTGACCATCGCCGCCGGACGCCAGCCGAGCAGCAGCCAGAGCCAGCTCAGCAACGCGAACAGTCCGGCGGCGAGGGCGGCCGCCGGAATCAGCGCGGCCGCGGCGAACCCCTTGTTCATGGGGGCGCTGCCGCCGCCGCCGAGCTGCCGCTGCAGGTCGCGCGCCTGGCGCAGCATGGAAGGCAAGTCGGGCTGTGCGGCGCCACCCGGGCGCGCCGGAGCGCCGGCTTGGGCGCCGTGCACCACCTCGAACCCCACCTCGGCCGCCGTCCATTCGGCGGACGGCAGAAGCGGCAGCGCAAGCCGCAGCGCAGGCAGCAGAAAGAGGGCGGCGACCGCGACCACGGGACCCAGGAAACGCAGCAGCGTGTTCACGCGCACAGCATACGCCAGCTGGCTGCCTCCCGCGCGCCGCCGCCGTCAGGCGGCCTGGCGCTGGCGGTTGCGCTGGTTGATCAGCTCACGTCGCGTCCGGTCGAGTACCGTCATGGCGTCGCGCAGCTTGCGCTCGGCATCTTGGCGGCGCTGCACCGAGTAGACGTGGCGGGCCAGCTCGATCTGCAACGCTTCCACCCGGCGAAAGGCGGAACGATAGGCCCTCTCCTGCGGCGATTCCACGGTGACTCCGATGTAACGTTTGGATGCACGGAGATGGCAGCAGGGCTACAGCCCAATCGCGGTACGCTGGTAACGTGGGCGATCGTATCCGCTTCAGCCTGTGGTTCGATAGCCAGACGACGGCGCAAATCCTCCCCCGGCTGGCGCACGCGGCCGAAGTCCTGCCGATTGAAGCGCTGGAGCGGGGCGTGCGGCAATTCCGCGTGGTGGCGCTGAACTGGAGCGAGCCGGCATTGGTGGAAGAACTCGCCACCAGCGGCATGACCGTGGCGCAGGCGATGGAAGAGATGCGCGGCTTTGTGCATGACGACTGCGCCTGCGAAATGGAGTTGGCGTGGCAGCTATGGGATTACGGCGAGGCGGGCTGGGCGCAGGCGCCGCACCCGGTGCGGTTTACCAGCCTGGGGCCAAGCTTCGGCGAAGGGCTGGCGGCGGAGGCGGGGCAGGTGAGTGTGGACTTCGGGCTGGACGAGGCTTTTCTGGCGGAGGCGGCGCCGTGGAACACGGAGACGCGGCGGCATCTGCAGGCCAACATTCTGCAACTGCTGGCGTATTGCCACAAGACGCAGGAGCAGATGCGGCCGCGGGCGCGGCGGCTGTGGTCGGACGAGGACGCCGACTGGACCGACAAGCTGGTGCGGCGACTGCGCGCCGCGGCTGAGGAAGAGCTGGAGGGCCTACGGGGTGAGGCGTGAGGCGGGCAGTTGCATTGGCGGCGTTGGCGGCGACGGTGCTGCTGGGGGCAGCGATGGCGCGGGGGCAGGATCCGGCCGATAGCGCCGACCATCCGCCGGGCAACGTCAACGAGCTGACACTGGCGGGACTGCGGCCGGGACGGACCGACATGCGCGCCGCCGAGCGGCGGCTGGGCGCGGACTGGCGGCATCCGGCGGCGGACGAGCGTGACGTTTACGACTGGTGCGACGCGCGGCGCGGGGTCGAGATCAGCCTGGAAGCCGACTCGCGGGGCCAGATCCGCGTGGTGACGGTGGAGCAGGCGCGCGGCGGCGCCGGCTGCGACGCGCATTTGCCGCCGGGGGCGTTCCCCACCGGGCGGGGGATGCGGCTTGGCGGGACGGCGGGGCAACTGCTGGCGATTTACGGCAAGCCGTTCTTTCAGGGGCAGGCAAGCTGGCGCGGGCACACGGTGCGATTGATCGTTTTCAATTTTTCCTGGGCCGGAAGTGCGAAGCCGCAAATCCTGGAATCGAGCTTCGACGCGCGCGGGCGGCTGGTGAAGATGACGCTGTCAGCGGCCTATTATTGACCCCGCATCCAAACTCGGCGATGCTCCCCGCCGGTCACGGCTGGTTGGCCGGTTTCTTCTACTTCTTCGTGCGGCTGGGGCCGGCCGGGCTGTTGCTGCTGGGGGCGCTGGATTCGAGCTTTTTGACGCTGCCCTTCGCCAACGACGTCGCCGTGATCGTTCTGGTGTCGCTGCACCACGCGCTGCTGCCGGCCTACGTGGTGGCGGCGACGCTGGGCTCGGTGATCGGCTGCTGGGCGATGTATGAAGTGGGCAAGGCGGGAGGCGAGAGCTTCATCCGGGCGCACATGTCGGCGCCGCGCTTCGACAAGATGCAGCGCACCATCGGGCGCAAGGGGCCGGTGCTGCTGGCGGTGCCGGCGCTGATTCCGCCGCCGTTTCCCTTCTCCGCGTTCGTGCTGGCGGCGGGGGCGCTGGAGGTGCGGCAGGCGCCGTTTTTGGGGATGCTGGCGCTGATGCGCTGCGCGCGCTTCCTGGCGGAGGGACTGGCGGCGCTGTACTTCGGCCGGGCGGTGGCGCGGTGGCTGAGCACGCCCGGGTTCGAGCGCTTCATCGAGGCGCTGATGGCGGTGGCGATCGCGGCCAGCGCGTATTCGATCTACCGGCTGGTGCTGACCACGCGGGCGAGCAGGGGCGCGAAGTAGAAGCCGACCACCAGGATGGCGTAGACGGCGAGCAGTTGCGCGCCTTCGAACCAGTTGGTTTCGCCGTCGGAGGCGATCATGCCGACCAGCACCGCCGACAGCACCACCGCCACCACCTCGATGCCGGTGAACACCAGCGACATGGGATGGCCGAAGGCGAGCGAGATGAACACCAGCGCGGGGGCGAGCAGCAGCGCGATCTGCAGGCTGGAGCCGACGCCGATCGCCATCGCCATGTCCATGTCGTCGCGGCGGGCGGCGGAGACGGCGACGGCGTGCTCGGCGGCGTTGCCGATGATGGCGAAGACCACGCCGCCCCAGAACAGGTCGGTGCCGTGGAAGGCCTGCTGCGCCGACTCCAGGCCGCGCACCAGCAGCTCGCTCAGCACCGCGATGTAGGCGGTGACGGCGGCCATGGCGGCGAGCGGGCCGCGGCGGGGGCCGGCGACGCGGCGGCGCGGGCGGCGGCCGCGCGGCGAGGAGTCGAACTGGTAGCGCAAGCTGGCCACGTAGATGACGATCAGGATGCCGGCGGTCCACTCGCTCATGCTCTCGATCGCGGGGCGGTTGGTGGCCAGGTCGCCGTAGATGCTGAGGGCGAACACCGCCGGCACGATCAGCCCCACGGCGGCGAGAAACAGCGTGGTGGCGTTGGTGCGGGCGAGGTCGCGGTCAATGCGCTGGCGGGTGCGATGCATGCCGCCGAGCAGCATGGACATGCCCAGGATGAGCAGCAGGTTGCTGATGATGCTGCCGGCGAGGGAGGCTTTGACCACTTCCACCAGTCCGGCGTGCAGCGCCACGATGCCGAGGATGAGCTCGCTGGCGTTGCCCAGCGTGGCCTGCACCAGCCCCGCCGACAACGGGCCGAGGCGCGCCGCCAGCTCCTCGGTGGCGCGGCCCAGCAACGCGGCGGCCGGGATCAGGCCGAGCGCGGCGAAGAGAAACGGCCACAGCGCCGGCGCGTGCGCGAAGGCCAGCGCGATGGCGACGGCGCCGGCGGGCAGCAGGGCGTCCAGGGCGCGCGAGCCGGTGAGGCGCGAGCGGGGTTCCGCGGGTTCGCTGGGCATCGCTGAAAACACGGTACACTGAAACCAACCGCCGTGTTTCGCCCGCCGCAGCCCCGCTGGATCCTCGCCGCCCTGGCCGCGGCCCTGCTGGGCACGCCGGCCTTCGGGCAGTTCGGCCTGTTTCATCACGGCACATCCTCCGGGTTCAAGAGCTACGGGCGCATCACCTCGTTCCTGCTCAACGCCCCGCTGCATTCGCCGCCGCTCGCCAGCCTGGCGCAGTTTCCGCTCAAGAGCTTCACCTACGCCCTCTATCCCACCGACGCGCTGGGGATCGACGGCATGGTGCCGGGCGACGCCGCCACGGGCGAGCCGACGATGATTCCGGTGGAGCGCGGCCTCTACGACCACAGCCAGGACGAGAAGAACCCGTTCGAGTTCCAGGTGATCAAGGCGACGCCGGCGGAGTTGCCCAAGGCGCCGGGCAGGCAGGCGCTGCTGGTCTACAGCGTGCTCTACACCGGGCAAAGCCTGGCCAACTGCACCGGCATCGTGCAGGTGATGGAACTCGACCACGGGCAGCTCATGCTGGCGCAGCAGTTCAGCTACGACTGCCGCGGCGGCGCCGGCGCCGACTGGAACGCCAAGAAGCGCCAGTTGACGCTGCGCGCGGCGCGCTACGCGCCCGGCGACCGCAAGTGCTGCCCGAGCGAGTACGACATGGTGCAGTTCAAGCTCGACGGCAAGGACATCAAGACCGGCCGCATCGTGCTGAACACGGTGCAATAGCTACGCGCCGGGCGCGCCCTCACTCGAACTTGGGCGCCTTACGCCAGGCGTAGACCAGCGCCGGGACGGCGACGGCGGCGACGAAGGCGGCGATGACGAGGTAGCCGAAATCCATCGGCCAGCGGCGGCCGACGCCCAGCGCCTGCAGCGCGCCG
>JAKAOE010000193.1 GCA_021823305.1 Acidobacteriota bacterium | reverse complement strand
GGCGTACTGGCCGTCGCCGCCAGTGACCGTGAACCAGTCGGCGCCGGTGATGCGCGGTCCCGGCACGCGGCTGGGGCCGCACCAGGCGGAGTTGTCCTGCAGTCCGCCGCAGACATCGAAGGCGACCTTGGTGTCGGCCGCCACCTGGTAGAACTGCTCGATCGGCAAGTCGGCGAGAAAGCGCCAACTGCGGCCGCCATCGAGCGAGAGCGCCACGCCGCCGTCGCTGCCTTCGAGGATGCGGCCGGAGTTGCCGGGAGCGATCCACATGACGTGGTAGTCGCCATGCAGGCCGGCGCCGATGCGGCGCGCGGTGCGGCCGCCATCGTTGGACTCGTACAACCCGGAGGCGAGGAAGAAGACGCGGTCGGGGTCGTGGGGCGCCACCGCCAGGAAGGAAAAGTACCAGGGGCGGTCATCGAGGGCGTGGTTGTTGTTGACCTCGCGCCAGTGGCTGCCGAGATCGCGGCTCACCCAGAGGCGTCCGCGGCGAGCCTCGATCAGGGCGTAGATACGGGTGGGATCGCTGGGCGCGGCCGCCAGGCCGATGCGGCCGAGCGGGCCCGGCGGCAACCCGGCGGACAATTTGCGCCAGGTGAGGCCGCCATCGCGCGAGCGGTAGATGGCGCTGGCGGGACCGCCGTCCCGCAACGCCCACGGCCGGCGCCACGCCTGCCACATGGCCGCCAGCAGCACGCGCGGGTTGCCGGGCTCCAGGATCAGGCTGGCGACGCCGGTGGTGTCGTTGACAAACAACACCCGCTGCCAGGTGCGGCCGCCATCGGTGGTGCGGTAGACGCCGCGGGTGGAACTGGGCCGCCAGGCGTTGCCGAACACGCCCACCCAGACACGGTTGGGGTCATGCGGATCCACGACGATGCTGGAGATCTGGCCGGCATCGCCCAGGCCCATGTACCGCCAGGAGGCGCCGGCGTCGGGGGAGAAGTAGACGCCATGGCCGGTGATCACGTCGTCGCGCAGGTTGGCCTCGCCGGTGCCGACCCAGACCAGGTTGGGATTGGAGGGCGCGAGTGCGATGGCGCCGATGGAGTCGGGTTCGCGGTCGAAGATCGAACGCCAGCTTATCCCGCCATCGTCCGACTTCCACACTCCGCCGCCGGCCGCGCCGGCGTAGTAAATCAGCGGGTTGCCGGGCACGCCGGCGACGGCGGTGACGCGCCCGCCGGCCACCGCCGGTCCCAGGCTGCGGAACGGGAGCGCGCTGGCCGGACCGGACTGCGCCTTTTGGCCGACGACTGGCGCAGGCGCCGCCAGCAGCAGGCAGCAACCCACAACCCATGGCAACGCGGAGCGAAACATCCCGCGAGTATATCGCACCCGGAGCAATCTCCCGGCGGAGCGGGGTGGCGTGGCGCGGCCCTCAGAAAACGAGTTTGACATTGAGTTGGATCAGGCGGGGCGAGGCATCGCCTCCCAGGCTGGCGCCCATCGGGCTGGTGGGGACACCGACGGTGCTGAGAATGGAGCCGAACTGCGAGCTGGCGAGATCCGCCTGCGGCAGCGCAAAGTTGGGATGGTTGAGGACGTTGAACGCCTGCGCGCCGATGGAAATCTGCGCCGCCTCGTCGAGGAACGCCGCCGGGAAACGGCGCTCCACGCTGAGGTCGAGATCGAAAAAGGCGGGCCCGCGGAACTGATTCCGCTGTTGCTGGCCGAACGCCGCCGTGGGGGCGGAGAAATCGGCGGGCGTGAGGCAGGAGGCGCCGACCCCGCAGGCGGGCTGCGTGCCGCCCAAGTAATTGGCGAAGATCGGGCCGCCGCTGTTGCCGAACGGGGCCAGCTTGGCGGCGATAGCGCTGTCGGTGACAGTGAACGGCAAACCCGAACGGGCGAAGACATTGCCCGACACCAGCCAGTTGCGCAGCAGCGCCCGGCCCACGCCGCGCTGCCCCGCCGCCGGCTGCCAGACGAAGCCGGCGTTGAAGGAATGGCGCACGTCGTAGTCGGCATTGCCGTAGTTGGCGGATGGGTCGGCCGGGTTCTGCGCCGCCAGGATGCTGACGTCGGTGATGTTGTCGAACGGCTGCAGGCCGCCATTGGAAACGTCGTCGAGCGCGTGGCCGTAGGTGTAGTTGGCCTGCACCGACAATTGCGCGTTCATCCGCCGCTGCAGCGATAGGGTGACTCCGTTGTAGTTGGACCTGCCGCTGGTGGTGAGTTCCGTGACGGTGCCGAAGCGGGGGTCGAGCGGCGCCGACGGCAGCCCGGCAAATCCCGCCGGACATGCCGACGCCGGGCAGTAGGCGTTCAAGCCGTGGATGATGAACGGCTCGTGGATGCCGGAGTTGCCCACGTAGTTGAGCGAAACGCTGGTGGTGGCGCCGAAGGCGTGCTGCAGTTCCAGGTTCCATTCCCGGAAGACGGCATCCTGCATGGTTCCCGCCGAGGTGAAGAAGTTGGGCGGTTTGAAGCCGGCCACCGACGCTTGCAGGCTGGCGAGGGTGGCGCCCTTGCCGAACCCTGCGGCAAAGGCGGCGTTGTCCGCCGTGGCCGCGGCCGGCGCCGAGCCGGAGACGGAGGCGGGCGCCAGCGCGCCGGTGACGGTGAAGGTATTCTCGGCCGGCGAGTTGACGGCGAAGTTGTTCGCCACCAACCCCGGCAACCCCTCATTGAACAGGCCGAACCCGCCGCGCAGCACGGTGGCGTGGCCGCCCAACGGTGTCCACGCGAAGCCGAAGCGGGGCTCGGCGGTCAAGCCGGTGCCGGTGAAGAACGCCTGCCGCGCGTTCGCGGTCAACGCCTGGTTGTAGGGCGTGGCGGCGGTATGGGTGAGCGTCTCGAAAGACGACAGGAAGCGGCCGAAGCAGTTGGTGATGCACACCGGATTCGAGTTGTGGTCAAGCCGCAGCGATATCGTAAGAGTCAACGCCGGGCTCACCTGCCAGTCGTCCTCGCCATAGACGCCCAGGCTGTAGAGCGCCAGCGGGCGTTCATAGGACGTGGCGAAGGCCTGCGAGAACAATTGCACCTGGCCGTTGTAAAAGCCCGGCAGGGCGCTGACCGCATGGCCGGCGGTATTGGCGGCGAGGGCGAAGTCGCTGATCAGGTCGCGCCGCAGCATGACGCCGGCGCGCACGGTGTGGGCGCCGTGGGTCCAGGAGTAGTTGTCGCCGATCTGATAGAGCGTCTCGTCACGGCCGGTGTCGAGCAGGCTGGCGAAGCCAACCGGACTGAAGGCGTTACCCACGAACGAGAACATGAAGGGCAGGGCGGCGAGGGTGGCGTTGACGTTGTTGGGACCGAACTGCGCGCTGATCCAGCGGAAAGAGGTGGTGAATTCGTTGGCGGCGTTGGCGCTGAAGGCGTGGGTCTCGTGCAACTGCCCTTGCCACTCGGGTTGGTTGCTGTAGGTGTTGAAGGTGGGCGAGAACGGGCTGGTGGAAGTCGCCTGCAAGCCGCGGTCGGTCTGCAGGCGGAAGAAGAGCTGGTCGGCGTTGCCGAAATTCTGATCCACGCGCGCGGCGAGCTGCCACTCGGTGGTCAGGTTGTCGGTGGCGGCGCCGAACTGCAGCGCGCAGGGCACGCCCGCGCCCAAGGCGGCGAAGGCGCCGCAGCCGCCGCCGGCGATGGGCGTGGCGGCCGCCGCTCCCGGAGCGTTGTTATAGACGCTGAAGAGCTGCCGATACAGCGGCGCCGCCGCCGGGTCCTTGCCGGCCAGATTGGCCAGGGTGGCGGCCTGGTATTGCGGACTTGGGATATTGACCGAGGTCACCGTCGGCAGCACCACGCGCAACCCTTCAAAATCCACAAAGAAGAAGGTGCGATTGGGAACGATGGGGCCGCCGAGCGCGGCCGCCCACTGGTTGGCGTTATCGAATGGCCGCGCCACGCCGCGGGCGTTGTTGAAGAAGTCGTTCGCGTTGAGGGCGCGGCCGTTCCAGTAGTAATCGGCATCGCCATGGAATTGGTTGGTGCCCGACTTGGTGACGTAGTCCACCTGCGCCCCGGCCAGCCGGCCGTACTGGCCGGAATAGGCGTTGGTGATGGTCGTCGCGGTCGCAATCTCATTGGCGCCGAGGGTCAGGTTAGAGGCGCCGGAGGCGTTGACGTCGGCATAGTAGGAGGTGTCGTCCATGCCGTTGACCTGAAACATGTTGGCCGTGGTGGGGAGTCCGTAGAACGAGGCGTGACCGCCGGCGCTGCCGCCGGTGTTCATGACCGCTCCCGGGGCAAGCTGGGCAAAGCTGGTGATGTCCTGGCCCGGATTGGGCAGGTTGCGGATCTCGTGTTCGCTGAAGGCGGTCGAGACCTGGCCGTTGTGGGTTTGCAGTATGGGTTCGGCCGCGGTGACTTCCACGGTGGTCGAGGCGGAGCCGATCGTCAACGCGAGCCGCATGCTGGTGGTTTGGCCCAGCGAGACTTGCAGCGCCCGCTGGATGGCGACGAACCCGGTCGCGGAGGCGGTCAGCGTATAGGCGCCGGGTGCGACATAGGAGAACTGAAAGCGGCCCTGGGCACCGGAGTGAAGCACGCGAATCGCGCCGGTGGCCGCCGCGCGCAAGCTGACTTGCGCTCCCGGGATCGCCGCCCCGCTGGGATCCACCACCACGCCGCTGACCACGCCGGTAGTGCTCGATTGCGCCCATAAGCCGGCGCCCAAGCCCAGCCAGACCCATGCCAACCCGAAAATTACGCGACGCCGCAAGTTCATGGACAACCTCCTACCCGCACGATTAGGCCGCCCATGGTGGTACCACAGGCGCGGATGCGGGGGATTGTCGCTTCCTAGCGCCTGGAAGAAGATTAGCGGCGCTGCGCCAAGCGGTACGCCGCCGGGGTGAGGCCCATGCGGTCACGGAAGACGCGCGTGAGATGGCTTTGATCGGAAAAGCCGGCCGCCAGCGCAATGCTGGCGAGATCGCTCTGAGAGCGCTCCAACAGCCTGCACACGTACTCGACCCGCAACTGCCGCAGGCGTTGCCCGACGGTG
>JAKAOE010000192.1 GCA_021823305.1 Acidobacteriota bacterium | reverse complement strand
GCTGCGCGCCGCCTCCTCCGGCCGCCGCACCCCCGCCAGCGTCGCCGCCACGAAGTCGCAGTGCTCGAAGGCGCTGGCGAAGTGCGGCCGCTGGTAGGGGGCGTGCCGCAGCCAGTGCAGCAGCTTGGCCCAGCCCCACTCCGCCGAGTACACCCCGCCGCACCATTGCAGCGCCTCCAGCCCGCGCTGGCGCGCCAGCGCGGTGATCTCCGCCGCCTCCCCCTTCGCGCGGTGGTCGCACCACAGGTAGTACTCGCTCAGCGGCCGCATGAAGGCGTCCACCGGGACCACGGTCGAGCCGGTGGTGTCGAGCGCGATCGCCGCCACCCGCTCCTTCACCAGCCACTGCGAGCTCAGCGTCTCGGCCTGCTGCAGCGCGTGCTGCATCGCCCGCGTGAGCGCGTGCATGTGGTCGTCGTGCGCCTGCGTCGCGCGCTCGGGATCGTCGCTGCCGCGGTGCACCGGGTACTCGCTGATGCCCATGCTCAGCATCATCCCGTCCTGCGCCACCAGCGTCACCCGCACGCTGTGCGTGCCGAAGTCCACCCCGGCCACGATCGCGCCCGCGCCCCTCACGCCTCCTCCCCGTGCCGGTGCATCGCCCAGCCCAGATAGGTGCGCGCCGCTTCCTCCACCGCCGCCGCCGCCCGGGTGAAGTTCGCCGCCACGTGGTGCTCGAACCCCTGCGCGCAGATGTAGCGCAGCAGCGCCTGCAGCCGCGGGATCTCCACCACCCCCGCCCCGCCGAACGTCGCCAGCGGGTCGTCGGTGAACCGCCCCTCGCCCACGTACCCCCGCATGCCGCCCGCGGTGTCGTCGGTCGAGAGCCGCAAAAACGTCATCGCCCCCGCCTTCACCTGCCCCACCACCGTCCCGTAGGTGTTCTCCCGCCCCACCGTGCCGGCGATGATCTCCTGCAGGTCCATGCGCGCGCCGCGGAAGAAGTGGCGCGGCAGGTTCGAGCAATGGAAGCACACCGCCTTGTTGGCGTCGCTGCCGTAGTTGTTGTTCCAGTCGAGCAGCGCGCTGGGGGCGCCCGAGGCGCAGCGCAGCGCGTGCATCGCCAGCACCCCGCAGATGTCCACCTCGCAGGCGCTCGACAGCAGCCCCTCGCTCATCATGCTCATCAGTGTGCACGGCACCACGCCCAGGTGTTCCTCGAGCGACGTCCAGCACTGCACCGCGCTCACCTCCACCGCCGCCGCCCGCATCCAGTCCTCGATCACCGCCCCCAGCTTGGCCATCTTCACGAGCGCCGCCTGCGGCACGCCCGCGGTGGCGACGTAGGCGCGGATCGCGGCCAGCTTCGCGGTCACCGCCGCGTCGTCGTCCGCCAGCCGCGCGATCCGCCCCAGCACCTCGCTCAGATCCAGCGTCTCCACCGAGATGCCGTGCGCCTCCAGGATCTTTTCGCTGTAGCGCACGGTGTTGAACGCCGCCGGCCGCGCCCCGATCGCCCCCACCCGCAGCCGCCGCATCCCCCGCGCCACCCGGCACACCATGGCGAAGCGCTCCAGGTCCCGCTGGAACGCCGCCGCGCCCGGCGCCACGGTGTGCTGCCCGGTGAGCGAGTAAGGGATGCCGTACTGGCGCAGGTTGTTGCAGGCCGACATCTTGCCGCAGAAGCTGTCGCGCCGCGCCGCGATGCCCATCTTCTCCGGCACGTCCGGCGTCGCCTGCACCAGCACCGGCACGCGCAAATCCGCCAGCCGCAGCGTGTCCGCGATCGCGCGCTCGTCGCCGAAGTTGGGCAGGGTCACGATCACCCCGTCGATCGCCGCCGCCTCGCGCCGGAACAGCGCCGCGCACACCTGCGCCTCGGCGTAGCTCTCCACCGCCCCGTGCCGCGTCTCCTCCGGCGCCGGGGCCACCGCCTCGTGCCCCGCCGCGGCCAGCGCCTGCAGCATCTCCATCCGCCCCGAAGCCGCCAAATGCGCCGGAAAAAACCCGCGGTTGCCGACGATCAGTCCGAATTTCATGCCCCTCCCGCCCGCGGCCAGCCTCCGGCCCATGAGCCGGGCCCCGGGTTGAGGCGAGATGTGAGCACGGTCATGACGCGCGGAGTGAGCGCAAGGCGCGTATGTAAGTATACGTAAGCGCCTGGGAGCGCCGCGGCGTAAAGTCCGGCCGCGCTCGATTTAAGGCTGTCCGTAGTAGGCCGACGGCCCGTGTTTGCGCCGGAAATGCTTCTCGTGCAGCGCCCGCTCCAGCGGCCGCGCCGCCGCCTCGAGTTGCAGCGTCTGGTAGGCCAGCCGGGCGATCCTCTCCAGCGCTACCGCCTCCTCCGCCGCCGCCAGGGCGTGCGCGCCCCAGCAGAAGGGCCCGTGGCCGCGCACCAGCGCCCCCGGCACCTCCGCCGGGTCCATGCCCTCCAGCGCCTGCACGATCGCCGCTCCGGTTTCGCGCTCGTAGCCGGCGGCGATCGCCGCTTCCGTCAGCCAGGCGGTGATCGGCACCGGCCCGGGATAATGGTCGGCGTGCGTCGTCCCCAGGCAGGGAATCGGCCACCCCGCCTGCGCCCAGGTGGTGGCGTACTCCGAGTGCGCATGCGCCACCCCGCCGATCGCCGGCCAGGCCCGGTAGAGCGCCAAATGCGTCGGCAGATCCGACGACGGCCGCAGCTCGCCCTCCACCACCACACCGTCCAGGTCGGTGAGCACCAGCATCGCCGCCGTCAGCCGCTCGTAGCTCACCCCGCTGGGCTTGATCGCCACCAGCCCGGCGGCGCGATCCACGCCGCTGGCGTTGCCGAACGTCGCCGGCGCCAGCCCGCTGCGCGCCAGCGCCAGATTGGCCTCCAACACCTGTTCTCGCAAGGCGGCGAGACGCATGCCCGGTGCCCCGCTACCCGCGCCGGTAGAAGCGCGGCTGTTGGATCTTCCAGTACACCGCGTAGCGCTCGCCCAGCACCTGGTGCAGCGGGATCAGCGCGGTTTGCCGCTCGTCCTTGGCCTGGAACTCCAGCGTCCCGGTCTTGGTGATCCAGTTCGCCTCCTCCGCGCGCTCGCCCCGCGCCAGCCGCACCGTCGCCTCCCCCTGCGGCCCGCCGCGCGGCGCCACGATCGTCGGCCCCTGGTTGCGGTCGTACTGCATCGCCTCGGTCAGCCCCTCGACCCCCAGCCGCGCCCCCAGCACCAGCGGCCCGTACATCGGCGCCTGCTGGGTCGCGTCGCCCTTCAGCGCCTCCGCCCGCAGGCTCATCGGCAGCTTGAGCTCGATCCGGTCGCCGTCGCGCCAGGTCCGCTCCAGCGTCAGGTAGCTGCCCGGGTTGGAGAACGCCGGCAGCGGCTGCCCGTTGACGCTCACCGAGCCGCCGTTGGTCACCCAGGCCGGGATGCGCAGGTTCACCTGCATCGCCACCGGCCGCTCCGCCTTCAGCAGCAGCGTCGTCCCCTCCTCCTCCGGGAACCGCGTCTGCTGCGTGATCGTCAGCCCGCGCTCCGGCCAGCGCAGCTCGCTCGCGAGGAACAGGTTGACGAACAGCCCGCGCGCGTCGTGGAAGTAGATCGAATCGCCGAACTTCGAGAACTCCTCCGCCCCGGTGCCGTCGCAGCACCAGAAGGAGTTGTACTTCGAGCTGAAGTAGCGCCACCACCCCGTCTGCAGCGGGAAGTAGTACTGCTTGCCGCCGTCGCCGGGATGCTCCGTCCCCAGCCGGTCGTTGAACAGCACGCGCTCGTAGTAGTCGAAGTAGCGCGGGTCCGCCGTCCACTGGTAGAGGTGCCGCGTCAGCTTCAGCATGTTGTAGGCGCAGCAGCACTCCTGCGAACTGCGGCTGAGCGCGCGCCCCAGCTCGCCCGGCGGCGTGTCCCAGTACTCGCCGTTGCTGGTCCCGCCCGGCGCGTAGGTGCGCTCGCCCACCACCTCATGCCAGAAATAATCGGCGATCTCGTGGTAGCGCGGCTCGCCGGTCAGCTCGTACCGCCGCGCCGCCCCTATCCCCTGCGGGATGTGCGTGTTGCAGTGCAGCCCCTGCAGGTCGTCGCGGTGCAGCGCCAGCGGGTCGAAGAAGGTGTTCACCTCGAACCGCCGCGCGGTGTAGGCGTAGCCGTAGTTGCCGGTGAGCGCCGCCAGGTTGAACAGCGCCTCCTCCATCCCGCCGAACTCGGTGTTCAGGATGCGCTGCATCTGCAGCTCGCCGATCCCCTTCACCCAGTGCCCGGTCCACTCCGCCAGCCCCTCGGCCACCGCCAGCGCCTGCTGGTTGCCGCAGTGGGTGTACATGTCGAGCAGACCGGCCAGGATCTTATGGATGGTGTAGAAGGGCGCCCACACCTGCTGGTCGTTGTACAGCCGGTCGAAGAACGACTCCGGAAACGCGCTCACGTACCCGTTGCCGTTCTTCTTCTGGCAGGCCGCCAGCTGCGCCACGATCTCATCGCCCTGCGCCTTGACCTGGTCCTCGCCGGTCATGGCGTAGCGCAGCCCCACCGACGACATATAGTGGCCGGTGAAGTGTCCCCTCAACTCGACGTTCGGTGACTCCCACCCGCCCAGCGGCTCAGCCGAACTGGGCAGGCCCGAGGTGACACGGAACATGTGCACCAACCGCTCCGGCGGCACCGACTGCAGGTAGGCGTCGTTCACCCGTGCGAAGCGCTCGAACGGACTCCCCAGCAGCCGCACCTGCCGCAGCGGGAAGGCCTCGGCCAAGAATTCGATTCGCGGCTGCATCGGCGGCCGCGCCGGGGCCGCCGCCCCTCCCCGCTTGAGCGCCGCCGGGCCTGCCTCCGCCAGCACCGCGTTCCCCACCGCCGCCGCTCCCGCCGCCGTCACCGCCGCAGAAAGAAACCGCCGCCGATCCAGTGCCATATGCTCACCCCGCCGGGCAAAAAGTGCAGTTTTCACACGCTATTCCGCGTGTGTATCCCGTATCCCGGAGCTTAGCAGAACCGCCCGCCCCCGCGCTATCGCTGTGCGGCAAGTCCGGCAGTGGCGCGACGGTCAGGCGCGCCGCATCGCGC